>JAACTI010000042.1 GCA_009993495.1 Deltaproteobacteria bacterium
TTAGCTATGGCTAGGCAGCGATCATCATGCCTTACTGACACGAAAAATCCCTGCGCAATCTTACGAAATCCTATGCGTTACAGGGTACTAGTTAGTCTTCTCTTTCATCCGGTCACATCTTCCCGCTGGATTTTCAGAGAAGAGGGCAAGTTTTTTTTGCGCTCACAGCTATTTTTCTTGACAGGTTTCCCGTTAATTTGTATTTTGATTTCCGTTTTCAATTTCTAATAAGCTTTTACGAGGTTTACCGCTTTTATGAAAGTTCAAAAAGAAAAATTTTTCAATTTTCTCAGTCGGAAACGTTTAAAAAATACCAACCAGCGAGTTGTGATACTCGAAGCTTTTCTGCGCCAGAAGTCGCATCTTTCAACGGAGGATTTTTATCGCCAACTGCGCAAGAAACATCCGGGAATCGGTTATGCCACCGTGCATCGCACGCTTAAGCTTTTTGCCGAATGTGGGATTGCCGCTGAACGTAATTTTGGCGACGGTCAGATGCGCTTTGAGGTCAGTCGCGAAGACGAGCATCATGATCATCTGGTGTGCACTGCCTGTAGTCGAATTTTTGAATTTGAAAATCAGCAGATCGAGCAATTACAACGGGAAGTGGCGCAAACTTACAATTTCCAGATTTCTGATCATCGCCTGGAACTTTATGGTTTATGCAGTGATTGCCGGCCCCAAACCACCTCTGCGCCACAGGGGGCAAGTCCGGCAAACTTATGACATCTCACAGCTCCCCCCCCAAAATTGTCCTGGTTGGCAATCCTAACGTTGGCAAAAGTGTCCTTTTCAACGTTTTGACCGGCTCCTATACGACGGTGTCCAATTATCCCGGCACTTCGGTCGAGGTCGCCAGTGGCCGTTGCCGTATAGGCGGGCGCGCCTATGAAGTTCTGGATACCCCCGGAATGTATTCCCTGATGCCCATCACCGAAGAAGAGCGGGTGGCGCGTAAAATTCTGCTGACTGAGCGTCCCGATGTGCTGCTGCATGTCGTCGATGCGCGCAATATTGAACGCATGCTGCCCATGACCTTGCAGCTGATCGAGGCGCGCCAGCCGGTGATCCTGGTGGTGAATATTCTTGATGAAGCCGAACGGCTCGGGATGACCTTCGATTTGCCGCGCCTGGCCCAGAATTTGGGAATTCCGGTGGTTGGCGCTGTCATGAAGCGTCGCCAGGGGTTAGAGGAACTTCAGCAGGCGATTACCGGGTTTACCTCGGCCCCGCGAGCCCTTGAAGTTTACGCCAATGATCTCGAAGCCGACATAAGGCGCCTGGCGGAGATGCTCAAGGCGGATTACCCCTTGGGAGCCCGCGCGACGGCTATTTTGCTGATGCAGCGAGACCAGGAAGTTGAAACCTTGGTGCGCGCCGAGGAAGGGGAGGGCTTCCCGCTGATTGCGCCGGTACTGCACGATATCAAATTTAATCGTCGCGCCGATCTGAATCTGCTTATCAGTCTCGAACGCAAACGCCTGACACGTAAAATGCTGGAGGGGGCTTTTCAGCAGCGCGATGCCGATCATCTTATGTTCAGTGAACGCTTGTCGCGTTGGGCGATGAATCCCTTCAGCGGGGTTCCCTTATTAGTGCTGGTGCTCTATTTCGGTCTCTACCAGTTTGTTGGCAACTTTGGTGCCGGTACTCTGGTCGATTTCCTTGAAGGGGTGCTCTTTGAAAATTATATTAACCCGGCCGTGGTTGGATTTTTTAACCGCATCACCGATATCTATTGGTTACGCGAGCTGCTGGTGGGCGAATATGGCCTTTGGACCCTCGGAATTCGTTACGCCGTGGCCTTGATCCTGCCCATTGTCGGCACATTTTTTCTGGTATTCTCCCTCCTGGAAGATACCGGCTATTTCCCGCGTTTGGCCATGCTGGTCGATCGCCTGTTCAAGCAGATTGGTCTCTCCGGTCGAGCCGTCATCCCGATTGTACTTGGTTTTGGCTGCGATACCATGGCGACCATGGTCACCCGCACCCTCGAATCGGCCCGCGAACGGATCATTGCCACCCTGTTGCTGGCCCTCGCTATTCCGTGCAGTGCCCAGCTTGGGGTGATTCTGGGTTTGCTTGCAGTCTATCCCGGTGCTTTGGTGGTCTGGATGCTGGTCATGGTGGCGGTTTTCCTGCTGATTGGTTACCTCTCAGCCCGGGTTCTGCCGGGTGAAAACCCGGTTTTTTACATGGAAATTCCGCCGTTGCGCCTGCCGCAGGCGCGCAATGTTCTGGTGAAAACCCTGACCCGGATGCAATCCTATTTTTTGGAAATTCTGCCCCTTTTCCTGGTGGCGTCGGTGATTTTGTGGGCGGGAAAAATGAGTGGTATCCTCGATCTGGTCGTAAAGGGTATGACGCCACTGGTGCGTGCTTTGGGGCTGCCCGGCGAAGCAACCGCCGCTTTTATCTTTGGCTTTTTTCGGCGCGATTTTGGGGCTGCCGGGCTTTATGATCTGCAAAACCGTGGCTTACTCAGCCCCGTGCAGCTCACCGTTGCTGCGGTGACTCTCACCCTGTTCGTGCCCTGCATTGCCCAGTTTTTGATGATGAAAAAAGAACGCGGGTTGAGAACTTCTCTCGGGATATTCGTTTTTGTTTCGGTGCTTGCTTTCAGTGTCGGCTGGGGCCTCAATCGTTTACTTTTACTCACGGGGGTGCTGGCATGACTTGCGGATTCTGTGGTAAGGAGATTCCCGCCAAAGTTGGTCTAAATTCTTGTGGCGGTTGCGGTAGCCGCTGCCGCAAGATTCACTGCCCCTATTGCGGTTACGCTAATCCCGCGCCGGGCAAATTGTTGAAACGTTTTTTACTCGCTGAAGAGAAAAAGGACGATTGCTGATGGAAAAGCTTTCAGCCCAAGCCGAAGAAATTCTCGAAACTCTCTGGATTGCCACGGTAGAGGAGCATCAGGCCGGTTATCCGCTGACGGATCTGGACGCTGGGGCTGAGGATGCCGCCCTGCAGGAATTGATTCGCAGAGCTTACGTTGAAACCCGCTCCGGCCGAATTTATCTGCGCAAGGAAGGGCGCCCCGAAGCCGCCATGACTGTGCGCCGCCATCGCCTGGCCGAACGCTTAATGATGGATATTCTCGATATTCAGGGTGAAAAGGGCAATGATCAGGCCTGTGAATTTGAACATCTGCTTCATGAGGGGGTCGATCGAAAAATCTGTACCTTGCTCAATCACCCGGCCACCTGTCCCCACGGTAAACCGATTCCACCGGGTCCCTGTTGTGAAGAGGCCCGTCGGCAGGGTACCGCCGGGGTCGTGCCCTTAACCGAAGTCAGGGCTGGCCAGGCCGGTGAAATTGCCTATCTGGCCATCAGCGACGGGCAGAAAATGCAAAAGATGATGAGCATGGGGGTGCTGCCCGGCAACCGTCTGGAGCTGATTCAACGCTTTCCCAGTTATGTTTTCAAGGTGGGTAATAGTCAATTTGCGGTTGACGATGTGCTGGCGCGGGAGATTCATATTCGGGATGAACGTTAAGGGAATGAGCGCTTGGTGTCTTTCGCCAAGCGCTGAAGGTTCATAACCGACTGGATACTCAATGTGAAAGATGCACACGCGCCTTCCGGTGAAGATTATTAAAATACTTTATTTTTCTTTATTCTTCTGCTAACGTTCGGCCTCTGCTTATCCAGCCTACGAGAGAGGAGAATTTCTTTATGTCGAGTGAGAATCTTTGGTGCGACATCCCCGACTTTGACAGCATCAAAACGCCAAGCTCAATGTTGTATGAACAGGCCGAAGCGCTGAAATCCATGACTAATGGACGTTTGCTGGCCAATGTGAAAAAGAGCCAGAAGCACAACATGTTTACCTACGAACTTTTAATTGTGGTGCCTACATTGGCTAATTATTCACAGAAAATTTTGCGCGTATCCCACGATTTGACAATCTATCCTGCGACCATCTGCCACGAACAGTCGGGGTTGGATTATGTTGCCGCCAGCGACGACGAGTTTCTCAAACATTTACGCACCATTCTTTCTTCAGCTGAGACGCGCCTTATTATTGCAGGCCTGAATGCCCAGGTGAGACTTGCCGCCGAGGACTGAGTTATCCTGCGTCGCTTCCACTAACATGATGATCCATAATTTCTAACAAATCCGCCATTGAGTTGGCGGTTTTTTTTCTATATACTCTTCAGCTTTCATCATCACGACAGAAACCTCCATCGTTCTCATTTTATTGCGTACGACCCCCTTTAGATAAGCAGGAGCTCTTATGTTTCGCGAACCCAGAGAAACCGTCAAAGATTTACAGGAAAAACTTGCCGAACTCTGGAGGTATCTTTGACGTTCCAGGCAAAAAAGAGCGGGTTGCCGAACTCGAAGCCGAAATCGCACGACCCGGTTTTTGGGATCTGGGTGACAAGGCGCAGGATTTACTCCGCGAGCGTACCGGACTGCAAAAAATCGTCGAGGGTTGTGAAGATGTCCGGCGTCAGCTCGACGATGCCGAAGTGATGATTGAACTTGGTGACGAGGGGCAGGATCAAGAGACCCTGACGGAATTAAACCAGCAGTTGCCCCTGGTGGCACGTCAGATCGAAAAAATGGAATTTGCCCGCATGCTGTCGGGCCCCCACGATGCCAACAATGCGACCCTCAGTATTAATGCGGGCGCCGGGGGAACCGAAGCCCAGGACTGGGCGGAAATGCTGCTGCGGATGTATCTGCGTTATTGCGAGCGCCGCGGCTTTCGCACGGAATTGACCGAATACCAGCCGGGAGATGATGCGGGGCTCAAGAGCGCGACCTTTAGTGTAGAAGGCGATTACGCCTATGGTTATCTTCGGGCCGAAAACGGCATTCATCGCCTGGTACGCATTTCGCCCTTCGATTCCAATGCGCGCCGCCACACCTCCT
>JAACTI010000043.1 GCA_009993495.1 Deltaproteobacteria bacterium
AGAAATAAAGCTAGCCAACGGAAACACCTTAGGGCGCAGCCCGACAAGCAGGCAAGCCGCGAGAGCAGACTTAAGTCGATACCGACAAACAAACTCATTTACATACGACAGGGCGCATTCTGGGTCAATGGTTGGGGCGGAATTATTTACAAAATAAGGGAAATCAGGGCCAATCGGTTTTGTTTTGCCCTCCAGATTCAAACCAAGGACCCTGCATAGTGCCACAGAGGAAAGGTTTCAAAACTATTTTCCCTCCTTACCCCAGAAAACGGCTTCTGGAGTCGCGAAAAACACGGAAAGACACAAAAAAACAGTAAATCAGACATACACCAATTGGGTGAAGCTCTGTTGCAAAAGTCTCTGTCGCACTAACATTCACTCTGGCATTCCGGTGCCTTCAACCGCTCATAAAGGCCGAAGGCACCGGAGGTCTGGAGGGGGATTCTTAACTTTTCACGCCTTGAATTTGCAGGGTGAGTTCGATCTCGTCACCCACGGTGACCCCGCCGGCTTCGAGGGCCTTGTTCCAGGTCAGGCCAAAATCCTTGCGATTAATTTTGCCCTTGGCGGCAAAGCCAACGCGCACATTCCCCCAGGCATCAGTATTTTCTCCCAAAAAAGCCCCGGTCAGTACCACCGGTCGCGTAATGTCACGAATGGTCAGTGTGCCATGAACCTTGATATTGCTGCCGCTGCCCTCAACTTTTTCACTGCTGAAGGTGATAACCGGGTATTTCCCCACATCAAAAAAATCGGCGCTGCGCAAATGTTCATCCCGTTTGTCGATGCGCGTGTCGATGGAGGCCGTCTGAATGGTGGCCTTGGTAGCCGTCAGGGTTTTATGGTCCACATTGGCTTCTATGGTGCCGTTAAAGTCGGTAAAATAACCCGTCACCTTGAACATCATCAGGTGCTCAACGGTAAAACCAACTTCGGAGTGATTAGTGTCAATTTTGTAGCTCGCACCAAAAAGCGGGGACACCAGTATCAGGCTCAGAGCGAAGACCAACAGATTTTTTTTCAACATAGGGAGTCTCCTTTTACATATTTTAGAGGAACGGTCTCATTAAAGAGTAAACGGGTTGACAATAAAAAAATAATATTTAATATCACACAAGTACATTATTTTTATCTATGAAGATTGGTTTTGGAGGCCATAATGACTCTTGATCAATTACGTATGTTGATTTCTATTGCCGACACCGGCGGGGTGTTGGCGGCCGCTGAAGCCTTGCACCGCACCCAGCCCACGGTCAGCGTCGCCATCCGCAAGCTTGAAGCTGAGTTGGGGGTTGGCCTGCTGGCCCGCGATCAGTACCGTGCGCGTTTAACCCCGGTGGGTGAAAAAATTTGCGTTCAGGCGCGCAAAGTTTTGTCGGAAAGTGAAAATCTGATGCAACTGGCCGCGTATTTGGGCAACGGATGTGAGCCCCACCTGGCCATTTCCATAGAGGAAAGTTGTCCGGTACCCCTGGTGTTGCAGGTTTTAAAAAATTTGGAATTGAAATATCCGCAAACAAAATTCGAACTGCTTGGCGAGCGTCTGTGGGGCGCCCTTGAACGGTTGGAAGAGGGAGAAGTTGATATTGCGATTACGCCCTGGTTTGAAGAAAATGTCGTTTTCGAGACTTTTCTGCTCAACCGCGTGCGCATGATTCCGGTTGCCGCCGCCGATTTTCTCTCAGCGGATCTGCGCGGACGTCCCCTGCGCCTGGCGGAATTGAAGGGCCGGGTACAGGTGGTGGTGCGCGACAGCAGTCGGGTGCCACGTGAGAAAAACCTGGGTGTGCTCCCCGATGAGCGCCATTGGCTGGTCAATGATCATTTGACGAAAAAGGAAATCTTGCTCGCGGGCATGGGCTGGGGGCGGTTGCAGCAACATATGGTGCAAGACGATCTGGATGCCGGGCGGCTGGTGGAACTGAAAATAGAAGACTTCGGTGATCGCGGCACGATTGAAATTCGCGTTGCCCGCCGCCGCGACATGGCCCTGGGGCCGGTGGCGACCGACCTCTGGACGGCACTGAAACTGCGGGAAATCAAAGATGATGAGGGGTGACAACCGCTCAGCTGGGAAAATCCCTAATCAGGTGCGAATTTGACCGGCGCGATTCTGATAAAAGCCCGGTTGCAATTGCAACCGGGCTTTGGTGGTCATGCTTTATGGCATAAAACGATCAAGGGGTGTGACAGGTCGCACAGTTTGCACCAGAGTTGTGAATAAAGCTCAAGGATGTCATCTGGGCGGCCGTGAGGGGCAAGACATAATCTGCCGGCATATGAATGACATCCGCATCCCTTTTGAAGGCCCGGCGTGCACTGGACGAGGTGGCCGTGGGGGTCAGGGCGGCCGCCGGATCAACCAGATCGATAAAATCGAAACCCAGCAGTGAGGTGTTTTCGGGGACCGGAATCACCCCGGACGGCGCCTGCCAGGTGGCCATCATACTGGCAACCGGTACTTCGACGCCGTCAGCGGCGTTCCAGGCGACGACATCGACGGCGGTTCCGGCGGCGAGATCCATGGCAGTCTGGGTGCCATGACACGTGTCACAGGTTAAAGCATCGGTCTTAGTAATGGCATGGGCGTAATAGGGTGCAATGGCGACAAAGGTCGCACCCTGATTATCTTCACCGGGGAAATTACTGGCGGTCACATCAGCGGCCAGGGACTGCATACTGCCGGGGAAGACCTTGGTGCTGCCATCGGCCATGACCTTGTTAACCAGGAAGCGCCAGGATTTCTCGCCGGGGCCGCCGAATTTGGCGCTGGCGAATTTGGCGTGCAGAACGCTGCCGTCCTTGATGGCTTCGTTGTCAAAGTGGCAGTTGTAACAGGTGACAACGCTCTGCATGTGACAGGTTGAGCAGTCGATGCCGCTCAGATGCACCGCATGTTCCATGACCGTGGTCGTCGGAGTATGGCAGCTCTGGCAATCGGCGGTAATCGCGCCGTCAAACATGGTCGCGGGTTTTTCGCCGGTGACACCGTGGATATCTCCCAGGGCATGGCATTGGCTGCAACTGAAGGCAGCATGAACGTCGGTCATGCCGACGGCGGCTTCAGCGCCAAGGCGGCTGTGGCAACCCTTGCAGACATCGTTGCCAACCGTCGAGCCGACGACCGGGCTTTTGCCGGCAGTGCTATTGCCGTGACAGTCGCGACACACCGGATTGCCCGGCCAGGAATCGGTCACACTGCCCTCGGCTGGATCGGTATCCCAAGGGCCGTTGTCCTTGGCGTTATGACAGTCGACACAAGGGAGATCGGCGTAGGGGACATCAACATAATTGCCGAACCCGGCCTGCAGGAGAGCGGGAGATGCCTCGTCGAAGCCATCATAATAGAAGGTTTCTTTGCCGGCGCGGGTGGCATGGAGGCTGTAGGAGAACCAGCCGAGTTTTTCCATCTGTGCGCTGGTTAATGGCTGAACATATTCATCGACAAAATGGATATAGTCGGCGCCACGCTTAAAGAGCACCCGATCGCTCGAAGAAGTACTGCTGGCGTTAAGCGGAGCGTCAGGCGTGACCAGATCGACAAAATCGAATTTCAGCGCGGTGCTGTAGTCGGGCGGCACGGGAATGACCCCCTTGGGGCCCTGCCAGCCTTCGGCGCCCATCTGTGCGGCAGCCACGGCAACTCCGGCCTCGGGTTTCCATTTGACCACGTCGATCACCCCCTGGTCGACATACTGCTGCATGGCGGCGCTGGCGTGGCAATCTTCGCAGGTAATGGCGTTTTTCTGAATCGAGTGGCTGTAATAGGGCCCGATGGCAACGAAGGTCGCGCCCAAGTTATCTTCTCCAGGCGAAGAACTGGCGGTGACATCAGCCATCAGCGACTGCATGCTGCCGGCAAAAATTTTGGTGTTACCCTGCTCGTCGACCACGCGGTTGATCAGGAAGCGCCAGGCCTTTTCGCCGGGGCCACCGAATTTGGCGCTGGCAAACTTGGCGTGGAGGATGCTGCCGGTTTCGTCGGCCTCGTTATCAAAGTGGCAGTTGTAGCAGGTAATGGCGCTGGTCATATGGCAGGCCGAACAATCAATGGCGTCCATGTGGGGCGAATCGTGGAAATCGTTGACCCCGGCCAGGGTTGCGTCAGAGTGGCAGTTCTGACATTTGGCATCGATGGCGCCGGGCTCGAACATGGTGGTATAACTGGTGCCGTCGCCGTGGACATCACCCTGGGTATGGCAGTCCATACAGCCCATGGCTTGACCACCATCGCGATGCACATCGGTCAGACCCAGACTGATCTCGGTTCCTTGACGGCTGTGGCACCCCAGGCAGCTGCTGTCGGCCACTTCGTCACCGGGAGTAGTCGCGTGGCAGTCGAGGCAGTTGGGCTCGATCCACGCCCTCGGGCCGCCTTCGGCAGCGGGACGGTTTTCCCAGACCGCCTTGTTGTGACAGTCGGCACAGGGAAGATCAGCATAATCGACGGTAACCATGGTCTTGAAACCGTCCGTGTCGTTGTACCAGGTCGCTTTGCCGGCGCGGGTACCGTGCAGGCTGGTCGCAAACACCCCGGCCACACCTTGGTTATCATCCGCGTCCTTGTCGCTGCTGCAAGCAGGCAACAGAATCATCGCCAACAGCAGGGGCAACCAACACCATCTCCAGTTTGAGTTCTTATGCATAAAAAGCCTCCTCGTTATTGCCGATACGGCATGTACCGGGTAATATCATGGAGCTTAATTCGTCGCCCTTATATTATGAAGCGCATTCTTCTTATGGCTTAATAAGAAACTCTTATACATCCAACAGGAATGAGCCCATGGAAACCCGCTATCTGAAAACCCTGGTGGTTGCCGCCGAGACCGGTAACTTTTCACGCACCGCCGAAATGCTCAATTTGACTCAATCAGCGGTCTCTCAACGCATAAAATTTCTCGAAGATCA
>JAACTI010000044.1:0-4628 GCA_009993495.1 Deltaproteobacteria bacterium
GGCCCCCTTTGATGGTCTGGTCACTCGCAAATTTGTCGAGGTTGGTGATCTGGCCGCGCCCGGCAAACCTCTGTTGCAACTCGAAAATAGTGCCCAATTAGAAGCTTTGGTGCCGGTTCCTGAAGCCCTGATCACACATCTGTCAATCGGCGACTCCTTACAGATTCATATTCCCGCAGCCGAAGTTCATTGCAGCGCAGAGGTCATGGAAATTGCGCCGACGGTCGATCCGACCACGCGCACCACCCAGGTCAAATTACTTCTGCCCGACAACCCGAAGCTGCGCAGCGGTCAATTCGCCAGAATTTCCCTGCCGGGCAAAGAGGTCAAAACCCTGTTAATCCCCGCCCGTGCCCTGCAAGTCAATGGCCAGCTCGAACAGGTCTTTGTCGCCGATAATGAGGTCGCGCACCGGCGGCTGGTGCGCACGGGAACGCGCTCTGCGGACCAGATCGAAATTCTGTCGGGACTGGAACCAGGTGACAAAATCATCCTGAGCAGCGCCTTTGAACTGCGAGACGGACAACCGCTGCAAATTGTCGAAGGTGAGTTAGAACAATGAGCAAGCCCCAGATCGAAAATCCCGGTTTTGCCGGACGCATCGCCGCCATCTTTGCCCATTCCCGGCTGACGCCCCTGGCCATCATGCTCTCTCTGTTGCTCGGGTTTCTGGCGATTACTCTGCTGCCACGCGAAGAAGAACCGCAGATCAAGGTGCCGATGATCGATGTCATGGTCAGCATGCCCGGCGCCACCCCGGCAGAGGTCGAACAACGGCTGTCGATCCCCATGGAAAAGCTGCTTTACGAACTGCCGGGAGTTGAATATGTCTATTCAACCTCCATGTCCGGCCAAAGCCTGCTGGTGGTGCGTTTCTTTGTCGGCGAAGATCTCGAAACCGCCATTGTGCGCCTGAACCAGAAGCTGGCGACCAATTTTGACCGCATTCCCCACGGGGTATCGACCCCCTTGGTCAAGCCCCATACGATTGATGATGTGCCGATTCTGGCTCTCACCTTCCACGGTGGCAACACTGAAGGCTATCTGCTGCGCCGTCTCGTAGCGCAGGTCGACGATGAGATTAAAACCATTGCCGATGTCGCTGAAACCAACCTGATTGGCGGCACCCGCCGCCAGGTGCGCATCGAATTCGACCCCTTGTTGCTGGCTGCACGCAATCTGACTCCGACCCAACTGGTACCCGCCCTGACCCAGGCCAACCGCCAGAACAACAGCGGAAATCTTGAGGCGCTGAACACGCAGATTTTGCTTCAGACCGGCCAATTTTTGCAGTCGGCACGCGACATAGAAGGGGTCGTGGTGGGGGTTTACGGCGGACTGCCTGTCTATCTGGCCGATGTCGCCACAGTCAGCGATGGCCCGCAAGAACCCGACAACTACGTGCTCTACGGCGCACCCGGCCAACCCACAGAAGCCGCGGTAACCTTGTCAGTCGCCAAACGACCCGGCGCCAACGCCATCAGTGTGGTGCATGAGGTCGAAACCAAACTCGAAGAACTGAAAGGACGTTTAATTCCCAACACCATCGAGGTCAGCATCACGCGTAATTACGGCGAAACGGCAGCGGAAAAGTCCAATGAGCTGTTACTGCATATGGGCATTGCCGTCTTCGGGGTGGCCTTACTGATTTTGTTTTTTCTGGGTTTTCGTGAATCCCTGGTGGTAATGCTGGCCATTCCCTCGACCCTGGCCCTGACCCTGCTCGTATTTTACCTTTACGGCTACACCCTCAACCGCATTACCCTCTTCGCCCTGATTTTTTCCATCGGCATTCTGGTGGATGATGCCATTGTGGTGGTGGAAAACATTGTACGCCATCTGCGCCTGCCCGGTGCCCGGCACAAGTCAGCCCTGACGATTGCGGTCGAGGCCGTAGCAGAGGTCGGCAATCCAACTATTCTCGCCACCTGGGCGGTCATTGCCGCCATTTTGCCCATGGCCTTTGTTGGTGGCTTAATGGGCCCCTACATGCGTCCAATTCCCATAGGCTCCTCAGCTGCCATGATCTTCTCCCTGGTCATCGCCTTCACCGTTACCCCCTGGGCGGCCCTGCATCTGCTGAAACGCCCCCCCAAGAACCCCGCGGTCGAAGATGCAAACGAGGACGCTCATCAGGACCAGGCACCGGATGATTTTTTCACCCGGCTTTATCACCGCATTATGGATCCCCTACTGGCCAGCGCCTTCTGGCGCAGCATTTTTTTCACCGGAATTATCGGTCTGCTGCTGGCCAGTTGCTCCATGGTCTATTTCGGCCTGGTCAAGGTCAAAATGCTGCCCTTTGACAACAAAAGCGAATTTCAGGTGATTCTCAACATGCCGGAAGGGTCGACCCTCGAACAGACCAGCCGGGTCGCCTTCGAAATGGCCGAGGTGGTCAAAAGCGATCCGGCCACGGTCGATTACCAGATCTATGTCGGCACTGCATCTCCCTATAATTTCAATGGGTTAGTGCGGCATTACTACATGCGCAGCGGCCCTACGGTGGCCGATATTCAGGTCAACCTGCTGCCCAAGGATCAGCGGTCCCTGCAAAGTCACGATATTGCGGTGCGCATGCGTCCGGAAATCAGCAAAATTGCCGAAAAATATGGCGCGGCGGTTGCCGTCGCCGAGGTTCCGCCCGGCCCGCCGGTGCTGCAAACCCTGGTCGCTGAAATATACGGCGAAACCGATCAGGAAAGGCTCAAGCTGGCCGAAGAAGTGCGCCAAATTTTCCGCACCACCGCAGGGGTGGTCGATGTCGACTGGTACCGCGAGACCGAACGTCAGCGGCTGGTGCTGGTGGTCGACAAAGAAAAAGCGGCCCTCAACGGTATCAGCGCAGAGGACATTACCCGCAACATTCAAATGGCCGCTAAAGGCCAATCCATCGATCTGTTCCATCAACCCCAGGATAAGGAAGACATTCAAATTATTCTGCAACTGCCCGCCCGGCAACGTGCCCGAATTGACAGTCTGTTGAACATTTCCCTGCGTTCGGCTCAAAATCCCCAGGCCCCCCTGGTGCCCTTGCGCGAACTGGTGCAGGTCAAAGAACAAAGGGTCGAGCAACCCATCTACCGCAAAAATTTAAAGCCGGTGATCTATGTCACCGGTGATGTGGCCGGCTCAGTCGAAAGCCCGGTCTATGCCATTTTTGACATGAACGAGCGCCTGGCCCAACTGGATCGCGCCGATTTCGGCGGTAGCGCCGGTAAAATTGAGATTTTCAATCTCAACCAACCCTTTAGTATTAGTGAACCGGCGCTCAAATGGGACGGCGAGTGGCACATTACCCTCGAAGTCTTTCGCGATCTGGGGCTGGCATTCTGCGTGGTGATGATTTTGATCTACATGCTGATGGTCGGCTGGTTCAAGGACTACTTCACCCCCTTGGTAGTGATGATGGCGATTCCCTTTTCACTCATCGGCATTTTGCCCGCGCACTGGGCCCTGGGCGCCTTCTTTACCGCAACTTCGATGATCGGCTTCATGGCCGGGGCCGGTATAGTGGTGCGCAACTCCATCATTCTGGTCGATTTCATTGAACTGCGCATCAGCCACGGTCTGCCCCTGGCCGAAGCCGTGGTCGAAGCCGGCGCCATCCGCTTCCGCCCCATGCTCCTAACCGCCCTCGCCGTGGTCGTTGGCGCCTCAGTTATCCTCGCCGACCCGATTTTCCAAGGCCTGGCAATTTCCCTCATGTTCGGCGAAATCGCCTCATTACTCGTCAGCCGCATGGCCGTGCCGGTGTTGTATTACATGCTTAAAAAACGGGGAACAGCAAAAGCCTGACATACGAACGCGACGCGCACTGCCCACCCACCCATTAAATCCGTGCCTCCCCGCGAGGGGGGGGGCGACAACGGCAAGAAGTATCATCACCTTACATTATGAGCACTGATCTTTCGCTAAACACAGATTTTCACCCCCACCTATGATTAAGAGGGGGCCAGGGGGAATTAGAGTTTTTCGGTTGTCTTGAAACAGATGGCAGTTCCTGCCAGCGGAACCCCACCCTGCCTCCCCTTAACCCCAAGGGGAGGAGCATCAGCCCAACAAAACAGTCTGTCTCAGCGGATTTGTGCTAGTAAAATTATGCTAAGGAATAGACTGCAATCCACGCCCCCCGCGCAGGGGGCGACACATCGCCCGCCAGAGCGCAAGGCTCGATAGCATTGTTTCAATCCACGCCCCCCGCGCAGGGGGCGACGCTGAATCGACAAAGACCGCCTCGCGGATATCGGTGTTTCAATCCACGCCCCCCGCGCAGGGGGCGACATGTCTGTTTCCCTTTCTACAGCTCCGCGCTGCATGTTTCAATCCACGCCCCCCGCGCAGGGGGCGACGCCACGCCGCCGGTGCAACCAAGGGCATTTATGTGTTTCAATCCACGCCCCCCCGCGCAGGGGGCGACGCGCGAAAGGGCAACACAAACCCCAACCCAAGGAGTTTCAATCCACGCCCCCCGCGCAGGGGGCGACCCAAGGAGATGCTGGCCAAGCTCTTCAATCTGGAGTTTCAATCCACGCCCCCCGCGCAGGGGGCGACTCTTCGCCCTCGCCGAACTCGATGACGGTTTGCGTTTCAATCCACGCCCCCCGCGCAGGGGGCGACGCCTGATG
>JAACTI010000044.1:4672-4916 GCA_009993495.1 Deltaproteobacteria bacterium
CGCGCAGGGGGCGACCAGCCATCTGCAAAACGCGATTATCGCTCAGGATGTTTCAATCCACGCCCCCCGCGCAGGGGGCGACGCTGGATACTGGCGAGTTTCGACTTGGAAACGTGGTTTCAATCCACGCCCCCCGCGCAGGGGGCGACGTAGTCGCTTCGAATGGCCTTGCGCGTTTGAAGGCCGTTTCAATCCACGCCCCCCGCGCAGGGGGCGACATTACCCTAACCAGGCGGTCAAGCGG
>JAACTI010000045.1 GCA_009993495.1 Deltaproteobacteria bacterium
TGAACGTATTCAGCCCTACGGCACTTTGTTGCCGCGCGAAAAGCTTGATCAGGTCGCGGTTCTGGCCGCCCAGCTCGGCCCGACCAAAGGCCTGGATCTGGAGCAAATGTTAACTGCGGTTCAACAATTTCGCTCCGAGGTGACTCAGTTAACCAATTTGACCGCAGGCCAGCGCCAGGAATTGCGCGATCTGCATACGAAGGACATTGATGCGTTGGTCGAGCAGACCGCCTTGGTGATGACCCTGGTTCTGGGGGTCACCATTTTGCTCGGAATTGTGCTTTCTCTCTATTTCGGTCGGCGCATTCTCTCTCGCATTCAGGCGCTGTCGACCGCCGCCAGCCGGATTGCCGCCGGTGAACTTGACCCCCCCCCCGCACCCGAACGCATCGATGATGAACTCGATGCGTTGAGTCTGTCCATCAATCGTATGACGCAGCGTTTGGTTCAGGTGGTCGGAACCGAAAAACTCTTTGAAGGGGCCGAAGAAGAACGCCGCCGCATTGCCATGGATTTGCATGATCAAACTCTCGCCGATCTCTCTTCCCTTCTGCGCGAAATGCAGACCCTGGCGCACCAAAACACCCCCAACTGCCAGATCCAGGCACGGTCAATGGAAAAAAAACTGAGCCGGGCCATCTCCAACTTACGCGACATCATGAATAATCTTCATCCCCAGACTCTTGATATTTTAGGTCTGGGTGCCGCACTGGAGGCCGAACTTGAACTTCTGGCCACCACGCCGAATTTCCCCGAGTATCATTATCAATACGATGCCCGTATCAATCAGTTAAAGCTGAGCCGACTGCAGCAGCTATCCCTTTATCGCATCGGCATTGAAGCTCTGAACAACGTCGTTAAACATGCCAACGCCAGTCGGTTGGAAATCTGTGTTGAACTGCGCGCCACGCAGCTGATTCTGTCGGTCGAGGACAACGGCTGCGGTTTCATCGCCCCGTCACCAAAGCGCAGCGAGGGGCGCGGCCTGAACAATCTGCGCGAAAGAGCCAAGGCTATCGGGGCCCAGGTTGATTGGCGCTCTTCCCGCTTCAGCAGCGGAACCCGTTTTGAACTGATTCTGCCGGTGACCCCGGGCTAAACGAACTGCCAACCCGCAAAGGACAAAAGATATGGCCAGAGACCAGATTCTGATCGCTGAAGATAACCCCAAAGACTACCAGTTTCTCGAATTGCTGATCCAGGACTGGGGTGAAGATGTAGACATCGTGCGGGCCCCCAATGGACGGGTTGCCCTCGACCTGGCGCTCACTCTTGAAGAACCGCTGCTCATCAGCGACATTCAGATGCCCGAGTTAAATGGCATTGATATGGCGCGCGCCCTGTGGAAGGAAAAACCCCAGGCCCGCATTGTCTTCTGGAGCCAGTTTAAAGACGAAATGTATGTGCGTGCCCTGGCACGCATTGTGCCGCCCGAAACGGTTTACGGCTACATTCTGAAGTCGAGCCCGCGCGAACAGATTGCCAGCGCGGTGCACACCGTGCTCCTCGAAGAGCAATGCTGGATCGACCCCGATGTGCGCAAAGTTCAGGGCCGCGCCCGCCACAGCCTGACGGCTCTGACCGATATCGAATACGAAGCGCTGCTCGATATATCCCTTGGTCTGACCGACAATCTGATTGCCCAGCGGCGCTATTTGTCCCGACGTGGCGTTCAGAGCCGGCTCAATTCCCTCTATGGCAAACTGGGGATCGATCAGGAACAATTTCATTGCGAAAAGATTGGTGACTCCTTGAATCTGCGCAGCCGCGCCGTCGCCGTTTCACTGGCGCGTGGCCTGATCAATGCTTTCGAAATGGAACGTGAAGAGGAAAGTTTTCAGCAGTGGTTTAAGCGCTTTCGTCGCACCATGGGGCAAGAAGACTAAGGCAGATTTGCTTGTTTTTCAGGGGTCTGCGTGGTAAAAGGTCTTACCACCTGACTGGAGAAATAATATGTCCACCGTTTTCAAGCCGATTCGCCCCAAAAAGCTCTCTGAAGAAATTGTCTCTCAGATCAAGGATCTCATTGGTCAGGGCACTCTGAAGCCCGGCGAACGTATCCCCTCGGAACGGGAGCTGGCAGCTTTTCTCGGCGTCAGTCGGCCTTCGGTTCGTGAAGCCATTATGGTGCTGGAGGCCATGGGTTTTCTTGAATCACGCCAGGGGGGGGGCACCTTTGTGCGTTCCCTGACGGAAGTGTCCATGGCCGATCCACTCGCCAGCATGGTTGAACGGCGTGATCCTCGTATGCTGCATGCCTTAACCGAAGTACGCATGGGGCTGGAAACCTGGTCGGCCTATCTGGCCGCCCGTCGTGCGGAAGATTCGGAAATTAACCGTTTGCACGAGCTTTACGAAGTTATGGCCGAACAGGCCGCCACCGGTGGTTGGGATCCGGAGATTGATGCGGAGTTTCACCTGACTATCACCGCCGCCACGCATAACACCATCCAGATTCATGTGCTGAATACCATTCAAACCCTCTTCCAGACCACCATTATGGTGGCCCTCGGTGAATTTTACAGCAAAGAGGGTTATGTCGAGTTGTTGCTTAATCATCACCACGATATCTATCGCGCGATTGCGGATCACGACCCCGAACGCGCCCGCCAGAAAATGATGGAACATCTCAGCCTGGTTGAAGAGAAGTTGGCGGTGTTTCTGCAGCGTGAGCGACCGGATACCGTCTGAAGCAGAGTTCAACCCTTACCTTGGTGCGTAAATTGGTTGTAAAACTGGTGGGCCGTGCGCCCGCTGCGACTGGCGCGGGCTGCGGCAAACAGCAGCGCGGCCTCGTGCAGCGGCTCAGTATCCAGATTCTGGCCGACAAACAGGCTGTCGACAATGGTCAGATATTGCTCCAAAGAGCCGGCATAAAAGGACAGCCACAACCCAAAGCGGTCGGAAAGACTGATCTTTTCCTCGACGGCGTCGCCATAGTGAATTTCGCCGTCGCTGATGCGGGTTCCTGAATTATCCTGCATGGCCTCGGGTAACAGGTGGCGGCGATTGCTGGTAGCATAAAGACGCACATTTTCGGGTGGCCGCTCGATGGAGCCTTCGAGCACTGTCTTTAAATGACGGTAGCCGCGTTCATTTTCGCCGAAAGATAAATCATCGCAATACAAAATAAAACGCTGTGGCAAGCTGCGAATATCATCGACAATTGTCGGCAAGTCGACCAGATCATCACGATCCACCTCAATCAGGCGTAAGCCTTGATCTTTCAGAGCGTTAAACACGGCCTTAATCAAGGAAGATTTGCCCGTGCCCCGCGCCCCCCAAAGCAAGGCATTGTTGGCCGGCTCCCCGGCGAGAAATCTGCGGGTATTGGACAGCAGCTGCTTTTTCTGATGTTCAATGCCTAACAGCTGCTTCAGATCGATGGAATCCAGATGCTGCACCGGACGTAATTTCTGTTTTTTGGGCTGCCAGATGGCGGCAGCCGTTTCTTGCCAGTTAATTGTCATTCCTCATCTCCTGTGGCATAGTCGCGCTTCGCCCAGCCTAGCAAGCTTCAATACCGAGGATCAACATGGCCATTGCCGGAAACCCGAAAAAAATTGCTCAAGATATCGCCGACGGCTTCACCAGCTTTTCGGCACCGGGGCTGAAAAAATATACCCCGGCCGACTTGAAAATCATTCTGAACAATATGGCGATTGTCCAACGGGAGATACGGGCTATTCAGGTGCCGCAGGAAGATACTCTGCAGATCAAGGCGAAAAACATGCGCCTGTCGCGGCTGAATCAGGCGGAAGTGGTGGTGCGCAGCTTCTGCAAAAAAATGCGCATTCCGGTGTAGGCGGCCCCCCAAGCACCACTCTGCGGCGTTGCTCCGCGTCCGTTGGCTGCGGCAACTCACGCCCCGGCCTGCGGGCGCTTTGCAGAGCGGCACTTTTGAGCCACCCAGGGGAGGAATCGGTTACTGCAGGGGCAGGCCCCTGCGTCTGCCCGGTTCCCCAGCAAGGGCACGATGAATCGCGCCCCTACAGCTGCCCCTGATCAGTCTGGGGTCGCTGCGCCGAGGAGTTCCATCAGATGTTGAACTTCCTGGGGCAAGCCGGCTTCACGCACGCCCCAGGCCAGCTGCAACTGGCAGCCGGGATTGGCGGTGATGAGAATGTCGGCCCCGGTTTGTTTAACGTTGTTCAGTTTACGCTCAAGCACCTGCTGACTTTCCTCAGAAAACTTCAAGCCCCAGGTCGCAGCACTGCCACAGCACCAGCTGGCTTCCTTCATTTCTCGCAGCTCTATGCCGGGAATCTGGCGCAGCAGTTCACGCGGTTGGCGTGAAATGCCTTGGGCGTGACACAGATGACAGGGTTCGTGGTAGGTGACCGAGCGCTTGACCGGTTTCAGCTCTGCCGTGCGCAAGCCGACTTCAGATAAAAATTCACTGATATCGCGAATTTTGCTGCGAAAGCTCACCAGCTTGGCGTGATCGGCTTCGTCGGCTAAAAGTTCTTCATACTCTTTCAGCGAGGCCCCGCAACCGGCACAATCGGTGACAATGTAATCGACATCGGCGGCCAGAAATAAGTTGAGATTATGCTGCGCCAGTGCGCGAGCGGTCTGGCGGTCACCTTCGTTCAGGTGGGGCGCGCCGCAACACTTGGTGGCTTTGGGGGTGACAACATCAAAACCCTGATGGCTTAAAACCCGTACCGTTTGGCGCGAAACCTCGGGATACATCAGGGTCATGATGCAGCCGAGGAAAAACCCCACCTTGCCGCGTTTTTCACCGCGGGCCGGGGTCAGTTCCGGCAACTGGGGGCGCAAGGGTGCTTCCAGGTCTGGCAGCATCCCCTCGGCTTTTTCCATCCAGGCCGGACCAAGTT
>JAACTI010000134.1 GCA_009993495.1 Deltaproteobacteria bacterium
TAGCCGTTGTAAATCATCTCGGCGTAACGCGGCACCAGGGAGTCGCGCAGGTGCATGACTTCACGATCCATGGTGATGGATTCAACCGCACGATGGGCTTCTTCGAGGATGGTGCCGCCAGGCGTTTCATAGACCCCGCGGCTCTTCATGCCAACATAGCGGTTTTCCATCAGATCGACCCGGCCAATGCCGTGCTTACCGCCCAGGGCGTTGAGCTTAACCATAAGGTTGTAGGGCGAAAGACGCTCACCATTAATGGCAACGGCATCGCCTTTTTCGAACGCGATTTCGACGAACTCTGCCTGATCCGGGGCATCCTCCGGCTTAACCGTGAGCACGTACATCTCTTCCGGCGCCTCGGCCCAGGGGTTTTCCAGCACATCCCCTTCAAAGGAAATGTGCAGCAGGTTGCGGTCGGAGCTCCAGGGAAATTTCTTACTCGTCGGCACCGGAATCCCATGTTTTTTAGCGTAGGCTTCCAGGGCGCTGCGGCTGTTCATGTCCCACTCACGCCAGGGCGCGATCACCCTGACCGCCGGGTCGAAGTGATAGTAAGAAATTTCGAAACGCACCTGGTCATTGCCCTTGCCGGTAGCCCCGTGAGAAACGGCGTCGGCACCTTCTTTGGCGGCAATTTCCATCTGCGCCTTGGCGATGAGCGGGCGGGCGATGGATGTACCGAGGAAGTAGCGTCCTTCATAAATAGCGTTGGCGCGAAACATGGGGAAAATGAAATCGCGCGCAAATTCTTCGCGCAAATCCATAATGTGACAGCTGGCGGCACCGGTCGCCTTGGCTTTAGCCGGAATGCCGTCGAGCTCTTCCCCCTGGCCCAGGTCGGCCGAGTAGGCAACGACTTCACAGCCATATTCTTCAACCAGCCACTTGAGAATGATCGAGGTATCCAATCCGCCCGAGTAGGCGAGTACCGCTTTTTTAACCAAGCCCTTTTTACTCATGTTGTTCTTCTCCTGTGCGCGCCGGGAACTCTGCCCGTTTTGATGTTTTTTGCCGGTTGTGTAGACTTGCCCGCCCAATGGTCGTCATGCCGGAATGACGCTGTGGGAGTTCTGATTCTACATCGATCAAAGCTTAATTACGTAGGTATTGGCCATGCGATCATGCAGGGCCTGTTTCTGGTCATCAAAGGCCGCCATCAGGTAACCGATTCCCAGAATAATCCCCGAAACAAATTTTCCCAGAGTTTCGCGATAAAAGGCCTTGGCGTAGCCCAGCGGTTGACCATCGGTGCGCACCACCTGGAGGCGCAGCAACATTTTGCCTGGGGTTTGCCCGCAATAACCGGTAAAAAAGACCCAGTAAACCAGGCTGAGCAACAGAGAAAAGAGTTGAATCAGCAGCGCCACACGGCCGTTGGGCTGAAAGCCGTCGCTGCCAATGGTCACCAGCAACAGGCCGCAAATGACTTGCAGCACCAGCACCAGCAGGCCATCAATCATCAGCGCCACCAACCGCAGCCAGAAACCGGCCTTGGGGCGTAATTCCACCGCATCCAGTTGCGGCGCAACCGGGGCGGTCGCGCGTGCTTGAGCAGCATAGCGAGCGAAAATCAATCCGCAATAAACGCAAGCATCCGTCTGGCGCTGATCCTTGCCGCAGGCCGGGCAACTGATGCGTTCTACAGTTGTTGCGGATTTTGGCAAAGACGAGGCGTCAGGGCGCGATGGCAAGGAAAAGGAGCCGCCACATTGGGGACACTTGACCCGGCTGGCCGCAACCGGCAGCTTCTCTTCTGCAACTTCGCGGCTGTAGTGGCAGTGCGGGCAGCTCAGCTGCATGCCTTGTCCCTCATCAGGGTCGCCATAATCGCCTTCTGAATGTGCAAACGATTTTCGGCTTGGGCAAAAATCACCGCATGGGGGCCTTCGATCACCGCATCGGTAATCTCTTCGCCCCGGTGGGCGGGCAGGCAATGCATAACCAGAGCGTCAGCGGCGGCGAGACCGAGTAACTGTTCATTCAGCTGATACCCGACAAAGGCTTTTTCACGCAGCTGCTGCTCGGCTTCCTGCCCCATGCTCGCCCAGACATCGGTATTCAGCACATGGGCACCACGGGCAGCTTCTTGTGGATCATGGGTCAAGAAGATTTTTGCCCCGACCGCCTCGGCCCGCGCCAGCACCGCAGCATTAGGCTCATAGCCCTTGGGAGTGGCGACGCGCAGCTCAAAACCAAAAACCGCGGCGGCGTTGATCCAACTGTTGGCCATGTTGTTGCCATCACCAATCCAGCAGTAGACCAGATCACGATAATTGCTGCGGTGTTCACTGACCGTAAACAGATCGGCCATGATCTGACAGGGATGGTACATATCGGTCAGGCCATTGATCACCGGAATCTTCGCCCATTGCGCCAATTCTTCGACCGCTGCCTGGGCATAGGTACGAATCATGATAGCGTCGCAGTAACCCGCCAAAACCCGGGCGGTATCCTTGATCGGTTCGCCACGGCCCATCTGGGTTGTGCCCGAATGCAGAAACAGGGCATGGCCGCCCAACTGGAACATGCCGACCTCAAAACTGATGCGGGTGCGGGTGGAACTCTTTTCAAAGATCATTGCCAGGGTTTGACCTTGCAGCAAAGGATGGGGCACCCCGGCCTTGGTTTTATTTTTCAGGTCACGACAGAGAGAAAAAATATTTTCAAGCTCTGTAGCACTCCACTCTGAAAGGGCTAGAAAATCTTTTTTCATACGACCTCCGCAAAAATTTCATCAAGAACACACATCGCCCGATCAATTTCTTTTCGCGTGATAATCAAAGGGGGGACAAAACGCAAGACCTTGCCAACCGTGCAATTGATCAGCAGACCACGCTGCAAAGCGGCTTTCACCAGTTCGCCACCTTCGATGCTCAGCTCGACCCCGATCATCAAGCCGCGGCCACGCACCGCCGCGATAAAAGGATATTTACGCGCCAATCGCTCAAGCTCGGCTTGCAGATAAGCGCCGCTGGCACGACAGTTAGCGAGGATGCCCTCGTGCAACAAGGTTTCAAGAGTGGCGACTCCGGCAGCGGTGGCCAGGGGATTACCGCCAAAGGTTGAGCCGTGACTTCCCGGCCCCAGATGCGCGGCCAGGCTGTCACGTGCCAGCATCGCGCCAATCGGCACCCCATTGGCCAGGCCCTTGGCCAGGGTCATAATATCGGGGAGCATGCCTTCCTGCTCATAGGCGAACAGGCTGCCTGTGCGACCGCAACCGGTTTGCACTTCATCCAGAATCAGCAGCAGATGCTGTTCGTCACAGAGTTCGCGTACCTGTTTCAGATAACCGGCCGGGGGGATATTCACCCCGCCTTCGCCCTGAATCGGTTCGAGCATAATGGCACAGGTTTCCGGACCCACCGTGGCGCGCAACGCATCAATATCGCCAAAAGGAAAATGCCGAAAGCCGGGCACTAAAGGGGCAAAGCCCTCCTTGATTTTGTCCTGACCGGTGGCACTGATACCAGCAAAGGTACGACCATGAAAGGAGGCGTTGGCCGTGAGAATTTCGGCCCGATTGGCCCCATGGGTTTCCCGGCTGTATTTACGCGCCAGTTTCAGCGCCGCTTCATTGGCTTCGGCACCGGAATTACAGAAGAACACCCGCTCAGCGAAGGAATTTTCACACAAGAGTTCCGCCAGGCGAATCTGCTGGGGAATATTGTAGTAATTACTGCAATGAATCAGGGTTTCGGCCTGAGCCTTGATGGCGGCGACCACCTTGGGGGCGCAATGACCCAGAATATTCACCGCGACGCCGGCCAGCAGATCAAGATATTCCCTGCCGTCGACATCCCACACCAGACACCCTTGACCACGCACCGGTACCAGGGGGTAGCGACCATAGGTTTTGGTAATTACCTTATCATTGCGTTCGATCCATGCTTGTGACTGATTCACGCGGCTGAGTCCTCCCGTGAAAAATCGGCGATGGCGGTGCCGATTCCGTGATCGGTAAAAATTTCGAGCAAACAGGCATGTTCCATGCGACCATCGATGATATGGGTCTTGCCAACCCCTTCATTCACGGCGTCGACACAGCAATTGGCTTTAGGAATCATGCCGCCCGAGATGGTTGTGTTTTGAATCAGCTCCGGAACCCGACGAATGTCAATGGTTGAAATCAATTGTCCCTGCTTGTCTTTGACCCCTTCGACATCGGTGAGCAGAATCAGCTTTTCCGCCTTGAGGGCCCCGGCGATGCGTCCGGCCACCAGGTCGGCGTTAATATTGTAAGTTTCACCATTCACGCCGACGCCAATCGGTGCGATCACCGGGATGAAATTGTTCTGTTCCAGGGCATCAATAATTTGGGGATTGACCGCGACAACCTCACCCACCATGCCGATATCAAGAATTTCCGGCGTCAGGGTAGCGGGATTCATCGCCGTCATTTCCATTTTGCGTGCGGTAAGCAAACCGCCGTCCTTGCCGGTCAGGCCCACCGCCTTGCCGCCGTGGCGGTTGATATTGGCGACAATCTCCTTGTTGACTTTACCACCCAGCACCATTTCGACCACATCCATGGTAGCACTGTCGGTCACCCGCATTCCCTGGACGAAGTGACTTTCAATCTTCATGGCCTTGAGCACCTGGCCGATCTGTGGCCCGCCACCATGCACCACCACCGGGTTGAGGCCGATATATTTCATCAGAATAATATCGCGGGCGAACCCCTCTTTCAGCCGTTCTTCGACCATAGCATTACCACCATATTTGATAACGATGGTTTTACCGTAAAAACGTTTGATCCAGGGCAGCGCCTCGGTCAGAACCTCGGCTTTCTTGATCAGTTCCTGCATATTTTTCTCACCCAAGCTACAGAATAAATCTGGACAAATCTTCGTTTTTGGCAATATCCGACAATTTACTCCGCACCGCGGTAGCGTCAATTTCAATGGTCTGATGATTCATTTCCGGCGCGTCGAAGCTTAAGGTTTCCAGCAGTTTTTCCATAATCGTGTGCAGACGCCGCGCCCCGATATTTTCGGTCTGATCGTTGACCATGCGGGCGGTTATGGCAATTTCGCGGATGGCTTCGGGGTTGAACACCAGCTCAATACCTTCGGTTTTCATCAATTCACAATACTGGCGCACCAAGGCATTTTTGGGTTCGGTTAAAATCCGGATAAATTCTTCTTCGCCCAGACTTTCGAGTTCAACGCGAATAGGAAAACGCCCCTGTAATTCGGGGATCAAATCGCTGGGCTTACTGACATGAAAGGCACCGGCGGCAATGAACAGAATATGATCGGTCTTGATCGGGCCGTGTTTGGTATTCACCGTGCTGCCTTCGACAATCGGCAGAATGTCACGCTGGACACCCTCGCGCGAAATTTCGGGGCCCTGAGCGCCTTCGCGGCTGGCGACCTTGTCAATTTCATCAATGAAAATGATGCCGTTCTGCTCGGTGCGCTCCTTGGCCAGGGTCAGCACCTTTTCCATATCAACCAGTTTTTCGGCCTCGGTTTCAATCAACTGTTCCCGGGCATCGCGCACCTGCACACGTTTGCGCTGTTTCTTTTTGGGGAAAAGATTACCAAACATTTCCTGGAAATTGATCCCCATATCCTCGCCCCCCTGGGGCGCGAACACATTCATGACCGGCATCTGACTGGTTTCGGTTTCCAGCTCGACAAAGCGTTCGTCAAGTTCCCCCAAACGCAGCAATTTGCGCAACTTTTCCCGGGTTTTCTGGTGTTGTTCCTGCTTGTCAGGCGACTGGTCGGCATCCCCCGGCAGCAGCAGATCGAGCAAACGCTCTTCGGCCTGATCTTCGGCCTTGATCCGCAAGGCTTTGGTTTCTTCCTCGCGCACCATCATCACCGCCAGCTCCAGCAGATCACGCACCATACTTTCGACATCGCGGCCCACATAGCCGACCTCGGTAAACTTGCTGGCTTCAACCTTGATAAAAGGTGCCTGCGCGAGCTTGGCCAGGCGCCGGGCAATTTCGGTTTTTCCCACCCCCGTCGGGCCGATCATGATGATATTTTTCGGGGCAATTTCATCGCGCAGTTCAGCTGGTACCTGCTGCCGCCGCCAGCGATTGCGCAGGGCAATGGCCACCGCCCGCTTGGCCTGCTGCTGACCGACGATATAACGATCGAGTTCCGAAACAATTTCACGCGGGGTAAAGTTGGTCACGACAGTTCCTCAACCGCAATATGGTCGTTGGTATAAATGCAGATCGCCGCCGCAATATGCAGCGCCTTGTCAACAATCACCGCCGGAGCAAGCTCGGTTTCAACCAGCAAGGCGCGGGCCGCGGCCAGAGCATAGCTGCCACCCGAGCCGATGGCAGCGACTCCGTCGTCGGGTTCAATCACGTCACCCGCTCCGGAAATCACCAGGGTGTTTTCCAGATCCGTCACAATCAGCAAGGCTTCGAGGCGGCGCAGAAATTTGTCGCTGCGCCAGTCCTTGGCCAAACCCACGGCCGCCCGTGGCAGGTTGCCGCGATGTTCCTGCAGCTTGGCTTCAAACTTTTCAAACAGGGTAAAAGCATCGGCGGTGCTGCCGGCAAAACCCGCCAGCACTTTATCCTGATAAAGGCGCCTGATTTTGCGCGCCCCATGCTTCATCACCGTGGGGCCGAGAGTCACCTGACCGTCACCGCCCAGCGCCACCAAATTACCCCGTCTGACACAGCAGATGGTTGTACCTTTAAACATGTAAAAAACTCCAAACACAAGAGTCGATCCTATCGCACGAAAGAGGAAACATAACACAACCGCAGGGCGAAAAAAAGGAATTTAGACGCAAAAGCCCGGCCCTGACCGGGGAACAATTTTTTATCCAAGGGGGCCATCTCACCGCGGCGTGGAAGTTTCTTTTTGCCCCCTTGCAGGGACAGCCATCGCCACACCTCTTTGCCCCAGTCGACGAAACTTGAGTGCGCAGGGCGGCTGTGCTATTTTCGCAAGCGTTGACCGTTAACCGAAGAGGATAAAATGCCGAAAAAAACACAGATTATGGTGCTGGGCTCCGGGCGGGCACTGCCGGAAAAAATTCTGACCAATGATGATCTCTCACAAAGGGTCGACACCAGTGACACCTGGATTCGATCGCGCACCGGCATCTGTCAGCGCCACGTCGCCGAACCAGGCACGGCCCTGTCTGACTTGGTGACCGCAGCGGCACAAAATGCCCTGGAAGATGCCAAAATCGCGGCGGAAGAAATTGACCTGATTATTCTCGGCACAGTCACCGGCGACATGAAATTTCCGGCGACTGCCTGCTTTGTTCAAGCCAAACTCGGGGCCAAAAATGCCGTCGCCTTTGATCTCTCGGCGGCCTGTGCCGGTTTCCTTTACGGCCTGCAGGTTGCCGAAGGTCTGATGGCAACCTCGGGTTATAAACACGCCCTGGTGATCGGCGGCGAAATTTTAACCTCCATGGTCAACTGGCAGGATCGCGATACCTGCGTGCTCTTCGGCGACGGAGTCGGCGCGGTGGTGCTGGGGCCCTCTGATGGTGAACACGGCTTGCTGCATTCGTGCCTCAAAAGTGACGGCACCTTTGCCAAGCTGCTGTATAACCCCGGCGGCGGCAGTCTTCTTCCCCCCGCTACCCCCGGCGCTGACCCGGCAGAATTCAGCATTCACATGGCGGGTGCCGATGTCTTTCGCCACGCAGTGACCGCCATGACCAGCGTCCTGCAGCAACTGCTCGACGAGGCCGGAGTTCAAACCAGCGACCTGGATCTGTTGATTCCCCACCAGGCCAATTTGCGCATTATTGAAGCGGTGGCAAAACGCTTTCACCTGCCGAAATCCAAGGTTTTTGTCAATGTCGATCGTTACGGCAACACCTCGGCAGCCTCCATCCCCATCGCCCTGGATGAACTGCGCCGCAGCGGCGAATTGAAAGAAGGAGCACTGGTAGGAATGGTAACTTTCGGGGCAGGCTTTACCTGGGCAGCGGCGCTGATGAGGTTTTGAATATGGAGCGGGGGTGAAAATCTAAATTTTGCGCCCCAGGGGAGAGTTTCGTGTCATTGTCCACCCTCCTCTTTCTTACTGCGCAGACTGACAATGCGGGCATGGACGCCGCGCTGCAAACCGGCAAAAAGCAATTCGAGAATATTGACCCCCACCAGAATTCCAATCGTCAGCAGAGCCACACAAATGGCCGCGGCATAACGGTCGACTCCGGCGAGGACGCCGATGGCGGCGAGCACCCAGATGGTGGCTGCCGAGGTGACCCCCAGAACTGCGCCTTCGCGGGTCAGAATGACCCCGGCCCCCAGAAAGCCGATACCGGTAATTACCTGACCGATGATCCGGGTGGGATCACCGAGGTTGCCGGTCAGGGGGATGCCGGCAGCAACAAACACATAGGTTCCCATGCAGATCAGGGTGCTGGTACGGATACCGGCCGGCTTACCGGAAATCTGACGTTCAAGCCCGACAATTCCACCGCAGAAAAAGGTGGTCAGCAATCCGAGGAAATGCAAGGGCAAGATCAAATGATCAATTTCGCTGAGCAGAGCGCTCAGACTTGTCGGCAGAGACATCAAAAGGACACTCCAGATCAAAACAGCTGGATCCGTTCAATCCAGGAAGATCCCCGGTACGGGATGGGGATCAGGGCAGCAAAATGGTGGAACCGGTGGTGCGGCGTGCTTCCAGATCTCGATGGGCCTGGGCGGCTTCGGCGAGGGGATATTGCTGGTTCACTTCAATGCGCACCGCGCCCGATTGCACCACGGAAAAGAGTTCTGCCGCGCCGGCGAGCAGGTCTTGACGTTTGGCGGCATAGGTCATCAGGCTTGGCCGGGTGAGGAACAAAGAGCCCTTGGCCGCGAGCAAGCCGGGATTAAAGGATTCGACCGCTCCCGAAGACTGGCCGAAGCTGACCAGCATTCCCATGGGGCTTAAACAATCGAGGGACTTGAGAAAGGTGTCACGTCCCACCGAATCATAAACCACCGCCACCCCCTGGCCCTGGGTCAGTTCACGCACCCGGGCGACAAAATCTTCCTGCTGATACAGAATGGGTTCATCACACCCATGGGCCCTGGCCAGCTCGGCTTTAGCGGCGCTACCGACGGTGCCGATCACTCGGGCGCCCAGATGTTTGGCCCACTGGCAGGCGATGAGTCCAACCCCCCCTGCGGCGGCATGGAAAAGGATGGTATCGCCTTTTTTGACCCTGAAGGTGCGCCGCAGCAGATATTGGGCGGTCATGCCCTGTAACATCATAGCTGCCGCCTGCTGATCACGGATATCCGCCGGCAACTTGACCAGCCGATGGGCCGGAATCAAGCGTTCAACGGCGTAGGCACCGATGGGCCCGCCGGCATAGGCGACACGATCACCGGGCTGTAGTTCGGTGACGCCCTCGCCAACCCTGATGACCTCACCGGCGGCTTCCAAGCCCGGCGTTGCGGGCAGATCAACCGGGTAGAGGCCGGTGCGATGGTAAACATCAATAAAATTGAGGCCAACAGCGGTATGGCGCAGATGAACTTCGCCAGCCGCGGGCGCGGCGAGGCTCACCTCTTCCCACTGAAGGACTTCGGGGCCGCCGGTTTGATGAAAACGAATGGCTTTCGGCATAAAGACACCTCTCTTTGATGAGGGCCGTGCGCCTCACGGCCGCAGGCAGGTTTAAAAAGGTGAACCCTGACGTTTTGGTCAGTATCGCGCTTTTGGCGCGGCTGAACAAGGGACAGCTTGCTGACTCGGGTTATTTGTGCTAGTTAATTGAAACTTTATTGTTTGCCGGGAGGGTCATTCTCGGCAAGCTCATCACGGGGGCTTTTGTTGCTAACCGGAGTGGCTATGAGCCTGAATCGTATCACCGAAATCAGTTATCTGAAGAAAGTCTTTGTTTTTACCCACCTGATCGGCCTGTTCGCCGGATTCCTCTTTCCCGGGGTTGCGAGTTTTCTGATCGGCGGGCAGAGCCTGACGCTGCCGTTTTTTGTTTTGTCGCTTTTTTTTGGCTACGCCATGGCGATTTCTTCCTTTTTGTTTGTGCGCGGCACCTTGAAAAAACAGCTGCGCCAGCAATTACAGGTTTTGCAACCTTTGACCGGTGAACTCGAAATTGGCGAAGAAACCTTGGAGAGTCTGGCTGCGACCCTGCAAAAAGGCGTGGCGCAGGTTCACAAGATTCTCGAACAGACCCTGGGGACGGCCGATCAGCTGATTCCCCATTTCCGCAGTCTGGCCCAGGCGAGCCTTTATCTGGTTGATCGCGCTAACGACGGCCTCTCGGCCTCGCAGATCACCCGCAAAGACGTGGAAATCATGGAAAACAAGCAGTCTGACGTCGAGGTTCTGATGCGTCAGATTTCCCACCGTTCCCAGGATGAAGCGGCGCTTTCCAACGAACTGTCGGCGTCCCTCGAAGAAATGGCCCTGGCGATCGATCACTCGACGATGAAGTTTATCGAAACGACTACGGCGGTCGAAGAGATGACAGCCAGTGTCCGCGAAGTTGCCACCCAGGCCGAAGAGATTGCCCGCTCAGTCGAAGCCACCAGTCAGAGTCTGGATACTATTGGTGATTCCTTTGAAAAGATCCGCTCGGGCACCGATCACAGCAATCAGCAAATCCAACAGGTCAAGGTCGACGCCGAAGCCGGGCTGACCATGATGCAGCAATCCCTCAAAGAAACCGAACAGGTGGTCACCAACAGCGCCATGGCGACCTCAGCCATGGGACGCCTGGCTCAACAAGCCCAACAGGTGAGTAAAATCATCGGCGTGATTCAAGATCTGGTCAGTGATACCGAACTGCTGGCGTTTAACGCTGCAATTATCGCCGCCAAGGCGGGCGACGAAGGCAAGGGGTTCGCGGTGGTCGCGGAGGAAATTAAAGATCTGGCCGACCGCACGACCACCAGTGCCCAGGATATTCAGCTCATCACTCAGGCGATTCGCTCAGATACCAGCGAAGCGCTGCAAGCGGTTGAGGCCACTGCCGAGCGCATTGTTCGCGGGCGAGAACTGGCCTTAAATACCGACGAAGCCCTGCAGAAAATTGTCAATTCGGTGCTGCTGGCCAGTGCTTCCGCCACGGAGATTAATCAGCTCACCACCAGCCAGGGGGCTCAGGCCCAGAATCTGCTCAAAGATGCCAGCACCAGTTTGCGCTCGGTGCGCGCGGTGGCGCGGGCCATGCGTGAACAGCGCACCGGCATCAACCGTATTCAGGATGGTGTGACTGAAATGAAATCGGCCAGCGACCAGATGGCGCGTGGCATGGAAGAGCAGGTACGTGCAACGCGTGAGCTGGATCGTGGCCTGACTGAACGCGAAGACCAGGTCGCGGCCATGAGTGAAGCCAACCATTTTCAACAGGAAGCCTCTCAGCGCCTGATTCAGCACTTTTCGACCGCCGAAGAGCGCCTGAAAAAAAATGTCGCCCGCGCTTCAGCGATTGCGGCAGAAATTGCCGAACTCGAATCACTCACCGCCAAACTGCATGATCTGGGGCGCACCTTTAACCTGGGGCGCAGCCGCGAGAAAATATCCTGAACGGGAAAGTAGAAAAGTCTTAACGGGCGAAAAAGGCTGTATTTTTTGTTGAAGGCATGCGGAACTGACAATCTTCTGTTTACCAAAGTGAGTGCGGGCCGAGTGCCAGGAGGCACCTGCGTTGCCACACGCCATTTTTTACGGAGGTAAAAATGAAACACGTCTTCTGGTTGACCCTCTTCGGTTTTTTTCTCAACGCAATACCCGCCTTTGCGGCAGACCCCCTGGAACACTGGAAACCCGCTTTTGACCCGCCAACAGCAGCAGGATGAAATTGCCAAGGCGACTGCCGCTGGTGTGACTTTTGGTTCCCTGCCCGCGACCGACCTGGCGGTGCTGAAACAACAGGCCGAACCGGTCATCGCGAAATGGAGCGACAAAATTGGCAAAGCGCATCTGAGCCGGGTGCGTGCGGCCCTCAAATAGCGCGGAACAGGCATTTTCCCGACCAAACCGTAACTTTGCCTGTCAACAATCACAGACACTTAAATCGCCACGGAGATCATTTTCTGTGGCGATGTTTTGTTAAGGGGTTTTTTACGCTTGACGAGATGCAAAATATGCGCTTATTATCACCAACTTAAGTTGCTGTTTTTATTCTAAATTAAAAGTCGCGAAATAAAAGATAACAATGTTTTGTCATTTGACCCTCGAAAGGAGTTTGCCCATGAAAAAAATTCTGGTTCTGTTCCTTGCCCTCTGTCTGGTTGCCCCGGCCTTTGCCGCGGAGAAGAAAGATCCCCTGGCCGTCTGGAAACCCACATTCGATCCCAGCGGTGCCGAGTACACCTACATTCTGTCGAACATTTCCCACCCGGTGATCGAAGGGGTCGGCTTTGGCTACCGTTTGCGCGATGCGGTTTGGGAAAAATCAGGAGGACGACTTTATGTTGATTTCCGCCCGCTGGCCCAGCTCGGCGGTGAAAAAGATGTGATTGCCAAACTGAAACTGGGTGCGGTTCAGGGGATGCTCAGCTCCTCTGTCGCCGCCGCCAACGTTTCGGAAAAACTAGGGATCGTCAACCTGCCTTACGTAATTGATACCTTTGAAAAGCTTGACCAGTTCCGCGCCAACTCGGAACTGTGGGAGGAATTCGCCAATGCGCCGCGCTCGGCCGGGCTGTTTGTGGCCGATGTTACCGGTTACGGCCCCTACGGCTGGGCCACCACCACTCCGGTGCGTAACCTGAGCGACGCCACGCAGGTTAATTTCCGCATTGCCGAAGCGCCGGTCAATGCCGATCTGTACAAGGCCTGGGCTCTCAAGTTCACCGTTATGCCCTGGCCGGATGTTCCCCAGGCGCTGCAAACCGGGGTCATCAACGGTCTCGATCATGCCGCCATTGTCTGCAATATCACCAAAAAATTCACTATCGCCAAATATTTCACTGAACTCAACTATGCCCAGGGTCTTTTTGTCCACCTGGTCAACAAACGCTGGTTCGACAAACTGCCTGCCGACCTGCAAAAAATCCTGCGGGATGCGATTGTTGAGGAGAGCGCCAAAACCCGCGAGCTGACCAAACAGCAGCACCATACTCAGATTGCCAAAGCCAAAGAAGCCGGGGTTGAGTTTATTCAGTTGTCGGCGGCCGACAAGCAACAACTGATTGAACAAGCGGCTCCGGTTTATGCCGCCTGGGGCAAAAAAATCGGTACAAGCTACCTGCAGAAGGTGCAGGCCACCCTTGGCAAGTAAAAGCTAAAACTGTATAATCGGCCCGTTTTGTCCGGGGCCGGGGAGCAAAACTCCCTGGCTCCGTTTTTTTTGCCATGATGCAGACCCTCTCCAGGACAGACCAATGCTGAAAAAAATCTGGGAAAGAACCGATCGCACCATTCAGGCGATCGAAGAATGGTCGCTATTTCTCGCGGTGGTAGTCGCACTGGTCGTCGCCATGGCCAATGTGCTGCTGCGCAAACTCACCAGCGACGTTAACCTCTTCTGGTCAGACGAAGTGGTGCGCAAGGTGATTTTTTTTACCACCTATATCGGCTGTGTAGCGGCAGTGCGCAGCCGGGCGCTGATTCGAATTGATGCCCTGCCGCAACTTTTTCCGGGCTTAAAAAAACCCCTGACCCTGATCAGTCACCTGGCGGTGCTGTTTTTTTGTGGCCTGATGCTGTATCTTGGCTCGCAGATGACCCTGCTGATGTATGCGGATGACTATGCCAAAACATCCTCTTTGCAAATCTCCGAATGGCTCTTTTACGCGGTGCTGCCGCTTATGGGGCTGCTCATGTTTGTTCGCACCCTGCTGGTAATGGTGGAAGACTGGCGCGGCGGCAGGAACTGACGTATGGATTCAAACTATCTGCTGATTCTCGCCGTACTCCTGGGTTCCATGGCGGCCACCGTGCCGGTTTTCATGGCCCTGTTCTTCACCGGTCTGGTGGGCCTGGTCTACATTGTTAATATTGATCCGCAAATTGTCATCGAAGTCCTGTATCGCAGCATGGACAAGTTTGCTCTGATTGTGATTCTGTTCTTTGTGCTGTGTGGCAACATCATGACCACCGGCAGCATTGTCGGCAAACTGGTGAAAACCGCCAACGTGCTAGTGGGCTTTTTGCCTGGTGGTTTGGCGATTGCCGGGATTCTGGCTTGCGGTTTCTTCGGGGCCATTTCCGGATCCACCGTCGCCACCGTGGTCGCTATCGGCGGGTTTATGATTCCAGCCTTGCTGGAAAATGGCTACGACGAAAAATTTTCTATTGGTATCATGACCACGGCGCCGATTCTGGGCGTAGTTATTCCGCCGTCCATTTCCATGATTCTTTACGCCATGGTCACCAATGATCGGCTTGAAGCCCTGTTTCTGACCGGCTTCATTCCCGGGTTGCTGATTGTGGCGGGCATGAGTTGTTACGCCTATAGCTTTTGCAAAAAACGCGACCTGCCGACGCTGCCGCGCCCAACCTTTGCCGACCTGGTGGCGACCCTGCGCGAAAGTATCTGGGCCCTTTTTCTGCCGGTTCTGATCTTCGGCGGCATCTATTCGGGTTTGTTTACCGCCAATGAAGCCGCGGTCGTTGCCTGTTTTTACGCCTTTTTTGTCGAAATTGTTATTCACAAAGACATGAAGCTGCGTGAGGTGAAAAAAGTTATCGTCTCTTCAGCGATTACCAGTGCCACTCTGCTGGTGATAGTCGCCGGGGCTTCGGTGTTTGGCGAATATCTGACCTTTGAACAGGTGCCGGGTAAAATTGCCAATGCCGTGGTCGCCAGCATCTCTTCCCCCTGGGTTTTTCTCTTCGCGGTCAATATTTTGCTGCTGATTATCGGCATGTTCATGGATATTATTTCGGCCACCTTGATTTTAACCCCCATCTTTCTTCCCCTGCTGGCCAAGTTTGGCATCAACAGTATGCACTTCGGCTTGCTGATGACCATCAATCTGGGCATCGGCTACTGCACGCCCCCTTTGGGGGTCAGCCTCTACATCAGCGGGGCAACGGTCAACCGCGACCTGCTGTATGTCTCACGGGCGGTAGTGCCGTTTTTGCTGATTCAAATTGCTATTCTGCTGCTGCTGACCTACTGGCCGGCCCTGGTGCTGTTTCTGCCGGAATTGGTCTATGGCTGAAAATTGCAACAATTTACGTTAAAATAATAACAAACCGCGTTGAAAAAATAACAACCTATCCCTTATACTGGCCCTGGAGTCTGTGCCGGGTTCGCGTGTCGCTCTTGTATTCCCGCGGCGCAGAGCCTGAGCAGTGATGTTAATTTTTATGCAAAAAACGCGTCTTGACGACAGAAAGGGGTTTCGTGATGAGAAAGCTTTTGTTGGGCCTGGGGTTAGGTTTATTTTTTGTCCCCGCAGTTTTGCTGGCGGCCACCGAGGATGTGACCCAGCATCCGTCGTGCAGCTACTGCGGCATGGATCGTGGCCAGTTTTCCCACAGCCGCATGCTGATCAAATACACCGACGGCACGGAAGTCGGGACTTGCAGTCTGCGCTGCATGGCAGTGGAGCTGGCCGTGAGTCTGGGCAAAACACCCGCTTCCATCTGGGTCGCCGATTATAACAGCCGGGAATTGATCGCTGCCGAAAAGGCCTTTTGGGTGATTGGCGGCAAAACCAAGGGGGTGATGACCGCGCGTGGCAAGTGGGCCTTTGCAACCCGCGAGGCGGCTAAATCTTTTGTCGCTGCCCAGGGAGGCGAAATGGGTGACTTTGACGAAGCCCTTGAAGCCGCTTATAAAGATCTTTACAAAGACACCCAGCGCGCTCGCAAGATGCGTGGGGATAAAATGTCTCATAAAGACGAGCACAAAATGAAAATGGATGATGATCACAAGAAGCACAAAATGGAGAATAAATGATTCGCCTATTTTTGTTGCTGCTGGCCGGGGTTCTGCTGTCATCGTTTGCTTTGGCGGCCGAGCCCCGGCTACCTGAAACGGACGATCGTTGCCCCGTCTGTGGCATGTTTGTCAAGCCCTTTGAACAATGGATCGCCACCCTGCGTTTTGTCGATGGCCAGCAGCTGTTTTTCGATGGGCCCAAAGATTTGCTGCGCTATTACTTCGCTCTGCCCGCAACCAGCGTGGCCAAAAAACCGGCGCGCGATGGCGTGAAAGATCTGTGGGTGACCGACTACTACACCAGTCGGCTGCTGCCGGTGGCCGAGGTCTGGTTTATCAGCGGCAGTGACGTCTATGGGCCCATGGGCCCCGAGCTGGTACCGGTGGCCGGCAAGAAAACCGCCGAAAGTTTTGCCAGCGATCACGGTGGCAAGAAAATTTCGGCATTTGCCGATTTAACCTCTGCCGATCTGCCGGATTAAAACTTTGGGACGGCTAGGCTGGTTTGCCGGATTTCTATTTTTGTGCCTTGCCCTGGCGGTGGCCCTCGGCCTCGACAACCTGGCTGACCACAGCCGCTATGCCGCCAGAGTGCGGGGTGGCCAGCAACTGGTGCGGGTTCTGGGTTTGACCGATCTCTCCCTGTGGACGGAAGCCCGCTATACGCGCCATCTGTCCCAGGCCGACAATTTTGCCGCTTTTCAGGATCATCCCGCGGCTCTGGATCACTTTCCGGCGGGTTCGTTGGTTAGCCCGCCCAGACAGACGGCGACAACCCGCTTGACTCTGATAAAAAAGCCTGGTTCCCCATGACCCCAAGTTTGAAAATTCTCGATTACGCCCTCGCCTCTTTGCTGCGACGCAAATATAAGCATCTGGCCTTGTTGGCGGTTTATACCCTGACCGTGGCCGTGTTGGCTTCGGTGTTGTTTATGACCCAAAGTCTGCGCCAGGAAGCCGAGGCCCTGCTGAGCACGGCTCCCGCGCTGGTGGTGCAGAAACTGGTGGGGGGCCGTCATGATCTGATTGCCGAGGATTATGCCGCGCAAATCCGCACCCTGCCCGGCGTACGTGGGGTTGAAGCGCGTATCTGGGGCTATTATTACGACAGTCTTTATGGGGTTAACCTGACCCTGCTGGGGCGGACTTCTGCGCAAGGCGAAACCCTGGAGCTGCTGCGCGGTCAACTGCCGCAACAGCCCGGGGACTGTGCCCTGGGTGCCGGAGTCGCCCAAACTTACGGGGTTGAAATTGATGACAGCCTGGTGCTGGTGGATCAGCGCAACCAAAGCCGTATCTTCAGAGTGAGCGGGATTTTCAGCAGTGATTCCCAGCTGCTGACCCAGGATCTGTTAGTGCTTGGCAACGCGGATCTGCGGGCTTTTTTCGAGATCCCCACCGGACTGGCGGTGGATCTGGCGGTGCAGGTTTACAACCCGCGCGAAATTGCGACCCTGGCCGCTAAAATCCGGCAACAGCTGCCGGCAACCCGTCCGATTGCGCGCAGTGAAATTCTGCACAGCTATCGCACCGTGTTCAACTGGCGCAGCGGCATGATTTTGAGCCTGCTGTTAACTGCCCTGCTGGCGTTTGCGATTTTGGCCTGGGATCGGGCTTCGGGGCTGGGGGCCGCAGAAAAGCACGAAATCGGCATCTTAAAGGCCCTGGGCTGGACGACCAGCGATGTTTTGCAACTCAAATTCTGGGAAGGCTTGTGTCTCTCTCTGACCGCCTTCATCCTTGGTACCCTGGGTGGCTGGATCCAGGTCTACCAGTTTGGCGGTGGTCTGTTACGCCCGTTTTTCAGTGGCTGGTCGGTGCTTTTTCCCCAGTTTGACCTTTATCCCGCCTTAAGTTTTTATGAGCTCGCCAGTCTGGGCGCTTTGACGATTTTTCCCTATCTGGTTTGTACCCTGGTGCCGGCCTGGAAAAATGCCGTCAGCGACCCCGACGCCGTGATGCGGAGCTGACCATGACCACCCTGCTGCGTGCCGAAAATCTGGTCAAAATTTATCATCAACATCAACCCGACGAAGTTCGAGCGGTGCGCGATGTCAGTGTTGCGGTGCAAAGCGGTGAGGTGCTGGTGCTGCGCGGCCCTAGTGGTTCGGGCAAAACCTCTCTTTTAAGCCTGCTCGGGTGCATGGCACGCCCCACTTCGGGACGGCTGTTTTTTGCTGACCAGGATGTGACCCGCCTGCCCGAACATTTTCTGGCTGGCATCCGCCAACAAAGTTTCGGGTTTATTTTCCAGCAGTTCAATCTCGTCCGTGAGCTCAGTGTCATCGATAACGTGCTCTTACCCCTGTATCCCACCCGCCTGGGGTTTGCTGAGATGAAGCGCCGCGCCACAGAAATTCTGGCTCAGTTGCACATCGACCAGCGGCGCAATTTCAAGGTAGCGCAACTCTCCGGCGGCGAACAACAGCGGGTTGCCATTGCCCGTGCCCTCATCAATCACCCCCCGCTGATTATTGCCGATGAGCCCACCGCCCACCTCGACAGCCAGCTGGCGGCGCAACTGATGGAGATTCTGACCGAACTGCATCAGGCCGGGAAAACCTTGATTATTGCCAGTCACGACCCCTTTGTTTGCGATCATCCCCTGATCAGCCGCCGCCTGAACCTCCACGACGGCCAGCTTCAGGAGCCGGGCGCGTGATTCTGCACGCCGGCATTATCGCCCTGCTGTTGGGGGCACTGCTGGTTGGGCTGGTGAGTCTAGCCGCCAGCCTGCTAGGGCTGCGGATTCTGCTGCGCTGGAACCCGCAAAGCAGCAGCCAGGGTCAGTTGCAGCTGGAGCGTCAAACCTGGCTGGTCGGCAGCCTGATGAATCTGGTGCTGGGTTTCCAGATTTTTTCTTTAGCCCTGTTTGTCTATACCCTCGAAGACATTCATTCTTTGTTTGTTGGTGCCATGTGCGCCACCGGCTCCCTCAACGCCAATCAGATCGGCTGGCTCGCCCTGCTGATCAAACTGCTGCTGATGTTCGGGGCCGCGCTCTGGGTCTGGCTCAACCGTCTGGATCTGGCGACGCCGACGACCCCTCTGGTCAAAATCAAGTACCGCTTCCTGTTGCTGCTCACCCCCCTGCTGTGGCTGGATTTTTATCTGCAAGCCAGTTATTTCAGCGGTTTGGAACCACAAATCATCACCTCTTGCTGCGGCTCACTTTTTGGCCTGGGAGCGAGTGGTGTTGCCAGTGAGCTGGCGGCCCTGCCCGCTGCACCGACCATGGTCTGGTTTTATGCCCACGCCGGACTTCTCCTGCTGCTGCTGGGCTTATGTCTGTGGTCGATGCGCGCGTTTTTGCGCCTGTTACTGCTCATCGCCAGTGCCGGCTTTATCCTTGTGGGCTTGGTGGCGGTGGTGGCCTTTATCTCACCCTACATTTATGCCATGCCCAATCATCACTGCCCCTTTGATATGCTGCAAGGCCATTATGGCTATATCGGCTATCCTCTGTATCTGAGCCTGTTCGGCGGTGGCCTGTTTGCCATGTTACCAGGGTTGGGCCTTGGCCTGCGGCGCTACCCCGGCTTGCAACCATTACTTGAAAAACGCGAACGTCTGTGGTTGTGGCTGGGGGTTATCGGGGTTGGCGCCTTTGTCGTCATCGCCAGCTGGCCCATGGTGTTCGGTCGTTTTATCTTACTGGGTTACTAAACATGGCGCAGCGAACACTCACCCTGGGCGCGCTCTGTCTGGGCGGGCTGCTGTTGTGGCTGCTGCTGAAACCGGCCGCAACGGGTTATGAGCGCACGCGGGTTGATTACCCGATACCGGCGGTGGAGTTGCGCAACCAGCATGATCAGCCGGTGGCCCTGATCCCCTACCTGCTGGGTGCGCAACCGGTGATGCTGGAATTTTCCTACACCAGCTGCACCACCCTGTGTACCGATATGGCGGTCAAATTTTCCAATCTGCAACGGCGGGCGGGTGCTGAGAAGGGCGTGAAGCTGGTGTCAATTTCCATTGATCCCCAGGTCGATACCCCGGCAGTATTGGCGGCCTATCTCAAACGCTATCAGGCGGGGTCGGGCTGGGACTATCTCACGGGGTCCCTGACCGATACCCAAAAGCTGATGCAGGTTTTCGGGGTTTCGCCGACGGATATGCTTACCAACAAGGCGACGCTTTTTTTACACCAACCCGGTGATAGCGCCTGGACACGCCTTGATGGCCGACTTGACCCGCAAGACTTACTGCGCGAATATCAACAACTCAACCACTAACCCCAGATATTTTCCTGCCTTTGGTCACAATGGAATTCTGCGACACCCATATTCATCTGCCGGCTTTCGCGCTGGGCGAGGTTCTAAGCCACCAGCTGACCACCGCCGCCCTTTTGGGAGTGCGCCGCTTGATTCAACCAGGGGTCAGCCCAAAGTCTTGGCCGCGTCAACTGGCGCTGAGTGTGGAAAATCCCGGCGTTTACTGCGCCCTGGGCCTGCACCCCCGGATGGCTGATCAATGGGATTTAACCCTTGAGGCCGAACTCTGCCGCCTGATCAAGCATCCCAGGGTGGTCGCTGTCGGTGAAATCGGCCTGGATGCTCGGGTAGAGGTGTCGGCAGCGGTGCAGAAAAAGGCCTTACGCGCCCAGCTGGCCATTGCCATCAGTGCTGGACTGCCGGTAATTTTTCACAGTGTCAAAGGTTTGGCCGACTTGCTGGAGATTGGCGCTGAAGAAGGCATTGCAGACGTCGGTGGAGTGGTACACGGCTTTTCCGGCAGCCCTGAACTGGCGACCAGAGTCCTAAATTTGGGGCTGCATCTGGGTATTGGCCCGGTGCTGCTACGAACCAACGCCCGCAAACTGCCCCAGGCCCTGGTGCATGTGCCCGCCAGTGCTCTGGTGCTCGAAACCGATGCGCCCGATATGGCCCCCGGCGTAGAAAGCCTGAGGCAGGTCGCACAGAAACTCGCCGAGCTGCGCGGCTGGAGCCTGGGCGAATGCGCGCAAATTACCAGCGAAAATGCCTGTCGGCTGTTCAAATTTTCTGGGCCAGAGGATATTCAAGGAAAAGGTTGACGGACTATGGAGAATCATCGTTTCAGCCGGTTGCAACTCTTGTTTGGCCGCGAGGCCCTGGCGCGTCTGGCCGCGGCGCGGGTGGTTATTTTTGGCATTGGCGGGGTCGGCAGCTATGCCGCCGAGGCGCTGGTGCGCGGCGGCCTTGGGCATGTGACTCTGGTGGATTTTGATGAGATCTGCCTGACCAATGTTAATCGGCAAATTCACACCCTGAACACCACTATTGGCCAGCCCAAGGTGGAGGCCATGGCGGAACGCTGCCGCCAGATCAATCCCCGGGCCGAAATTGTCGCGCAAAACAGTTTTTACCAGGCCGAAACCAGCACCAAATTACTTGAGCCAGGCTACGATTTCGTTTTGGATTGCATCGACCATATCACCGCGAAACTGCACCTGATCCAAAGCTGCGTGGAACGCAAAATACCGATTATCAGTTCCATGGGCGCAGCCAACAAAATCGATCCCGGCCTGATCCGGGTCGCCGATATTGGCGACACCAAAAAATGCCGGCTGGCGCGAACCATGCGCAAGGAACTGCGCAAGCGCGGCATTAACAAGGGCGTGCCGGTGGTTTATTCCACCGAAGAATTCCGCCCCTTAAGCACCGAAACCGCCGCCTGTGCCGAAAACTGCATCTGCCCGAACAAAGAAGATCAACGCTGGCGCTGCACCGACCGCCGCGTTATCCTCGGCAGCTCCTCATACATTCCCCCCATTTTTGGTTTGACCATGGCCGGTGAAGTGATGCGCCGGCTCTCGGTCGGGCCCGTTTCGGCGGCCGACCCAAAATGATTTTTGTCACCCAGCCGCGGCCCTGTGAGTCGCTGGAGATTGCATCATGATTCACCTGACCAATATCAAAAAACAGCACGGCGCCCAGGTCTTGTTCAACAACGCCAGTTTTCAAATTCTGCCCGGCAGCCGCAGCGGCCTGGTGGGCCCCAACGGTGCAGGCAAATCCACCATTTTTCGCCTGATCACCGGCGAAGAAGAACTGGATGGCGGCGACATCAGCTGCGGTAAAAAAGTTGTTATCGGCTACTTTTCCCAGGATGTCGGCGACATGGCAGGGCATTCGGCCCTTGCCGAGGTCATGGCCGCCTCAGCCGAGATTATGCAGCTGGGCGAGCAGATCACCGCCATGGAAGGGCAGATGGGTGAGCCCCTCGACGACGAGGCCATGAGCGAACTGCTTGAGCGTTACGGTGATGCCCAGCAAGAATTTGAACATCGCGGCGGCTATGATCTCGAAGCCCGCGCCCAGGCGGTGCTGACCGGCCTCGGCATCGGCCCGGAGGATGACCTGCGTCCGGTGGAAAGCTTCAGTGGCGGCTGGAAAATGCGCATCGCCCTGGCGCGCATTCTCACCCTGAACCCCGATGTTCTGCTGCTCGACGAGCCCACCAACCACCTGGATGTCGAATCCATCATCTGGCTCGAAAACTGGCTGGCGACGGATTTCAAAGGCGCGTTATTGATGACCAGCCACGACCGTGATTTCATGAATCGCTTGGTGAATCGTATTATCGAAGTGGGTAACGGTAACATCACCACCTATGGCGGGGATTACGATTTTTATTTGCGTGAACGCGAGATTCGCCGCGAGCAATTACGCGCCAGTTTTCGACGCCAACAGGAAATGCTCGCCAAAGAAGAAGAGTTTATCGCGCGCTTTGCCGCGCGGGCCTCCCATGCCGCCCAGGTACAATCGCGGGTCAAAAAACTCGAAAAAATCGAACGCATCGAAATTCCGCCCGAGGAGAAACAGATTCGTTTTGAATTCAACCCGCCGCCGCGCAGTGGCGATGACGTGCTGGCGATTGATCAGCTGGCCAAAAGCTGGCCCCTGCCCACAGGCGGCGAAAAGCCGGTTTTCAGCGGCATTTCGGCCCTGGTGCGCCGGGGTGACAAAATTGCCGTGACCGGCATCAACGGCGCGGGTAAATCAACTTTTCTGAAAATTCTGGCTGCGCAGACCGAGGCCACCAGCGGCAATGTCACCATTGGAGCCAATGTCGAAATCGGCTATTTCAGCCAGCATTCCATGGAATTGCTCGATCCGCGCTTGTCGGTGTTTGACAGCCTGCAGGGCGCGCTGCCCCAGGCTTCCATGGGCGTGGTGCGCAACCTGGCTGCGGCCTTTTTGTTTCGCGGCGATGATGTCGACAAACGCATCGAACATCTGTCGGGGGGCGAAAAGAGCCGCTTGGTGATTGCTATGCTGCTGGCGCGCCCCCTCAACCTGCTGATTCTTGACGAACCCACCAACCACCTGGATATCCAATCCCGCCAAGTCCTGCTTGAGGCCCTGCAAAATTTTACCGGAACCGTGATGCTCGTCAGTCACGACCGCCATTTTCTGCGCAGCCTGGTGGGGCGGGTCTTTGAAATTGACCATGGTCAGGTGCAAATCTACGACGGTGATTATGCCGACTATCTGCACCGCAGCCACCACGAAAGTAGCCCAGGTCTTGTTCACTGACCCCAATTTCACCCCACACGGCTTGTTGCCGCATTTCGCGGTCGGTCTTCGCAGCACATAAGGTGTCGAACACGCCAGGGTCTCTGCCAGCTCAACTCGTGGCGCACCCTATCGGCGATCAGGTGGTTGCGAATGAAGGAAAAAAGTAGCAGGCTGCCGACAGGCACAAAGCCCTTTATCGCCATGGGCGCGGCGGCATAAAAATTCCACCGCGAGAAGAGGCTTGGGGCTCGGCTAGCGCCGCCGTTGCAGGTGGGTCAGTTCGGCTTTTAACTTGAGATAACTGGCAATGCGCTGCGCATCGAACTGGCCTTTTTCGCAGGCGGCCAGCACCGCACAGCCGGGTTCGCTCTGGTGGCCGCAGTCTGAAAAACGGCAGTTTAAAGCCAAAACTTCGATTTCGGCAAAAGATTCGGCCAAATCATCTTCTTCGCCCCACAGATGCAGTTCGCGCATCCCGGGGTTGTCCATCAGCACTCCGCCGCCGGGCAGCAGAAAAAGTTCGCGGTGAGTGGTCGTGTGGCGGCCCTTGCCGACGGACGGGCTGACTTCGGCAACCTTCTGGCGCGCATCGCCAAGCAGGGCGTTGATGATGGTTGATTTTCCCACCCCCGAAGAGCCAAGCAAGGCCAGAGTCTGCCCAGAATGCAGATAGTGCCGCAGGCACTGCACCTGTTCCGGATTGTGCGCACAAAAGAGTTCCACCGGGGCAAGGCCCGCGACCGCTCTCACTTGCTCAAGGCGCTCGGCAGCATTGGCGCAAAGGTCGGCCTTGTTGAGCACCACCACCGCTTGCGCCCCACCGGCAGTGACCAGGGTGAGATAGCGTTCAATGCGGCGCAGGTTGAAAT
>JAACTI010000046.1 GCA_009993495.1 Deltaproteobacteria bacterium
CTGGGAGTGCTGGCGCAGCAGGCGGGGCTGCCCTGGTGGGCCGTCGGGATGATGTCGGTGCTGGTTTTTGCCGGCAGCGCCCAATTTATTTGTATAGCGATGCTGAGTGCCGGAGCCACAATTCCGGCTATGATTCTGACCACCTTCGTCATCAACCTGCGTCATACCTTGATGAGTTCGGCGCTGGCTCTCTACCTGAGCAACGTGCGGCGCAGCTTTTTGGCCCTTTTTGCCTACGGCATTACCGACGAAAGTTTCGCCGTGAACATGACCGCCTTTCGTGACGGCCACTGGAACCGCCATGCGGCCCTGATTGTTAACCAACTCGCCAACGCCGTGTGGGTATGTGCCACCATCACCGGATGTCTGCTCGGCCAATTCGTGCCCCGGGGCGCCTTTGGTATCGACTATGCTTTGACTGGCATGTTCATCTGCCTGCTGGTTTTTCAATTGCGCGGACGGCTTTATCTGATTACGGGTCTACTGGCTGGGGCAATTTCCGTAGGCTGGTATTTGTTCATTCCCGGGGATTCCTATATTGTCGGAGCCTCGGTCACGGCGGCAACCCTGGGATACTTCCTCCAGAAACATCATCGGAGGTCGGGGTGAATTTCAGCGAATATTTGCTGCTTTTTGGCGGCATGGGGCTGGTGACCTACGGGCCACGCGCCCTGCCCCTGCTCTATCTGGCGCATCAAAAAATGCCTCCGGGTCTGGTCGATTGGCTGGGACTGATACCGGGGTCAATTCTGGCCGCCCTGCTCGCGCCTTTGCTCTTTTGTGACCCACAAGAGCGCAGCTTGCAACTGGATCGGCCCGAACTGCTGGTCGCCCTTCCGACCCTGCTCTTCGCCCTGAAAACCCGGAGTCTCGGCGGCACGGTGTTTGTGGGAATGGGGCTTTACTGGCTGGCGGGTTTTGTTCTATAACTGCGCCCGCGCAAAATAACATAAAAATTTAACCCACCCGCGATGGGCGAGGAGCAAAGATGGCATTAACCGGCAAACAAAAACGTTATCTACGCGGCTTGGGGCACCATTTAAAAGCCGTGATCATGATTGGCAAGGAAGAGGTCAGCCCGCGGGTGGTGGCGGCCACCGATGAAGCCCTGGAACACCACGAGCTGATCAAAATTAAAGTGCAGGAAGGCTGTATCAGCGACCGCCGCGAAGTTGCTAGCGAGTTGGCCCAACAAACCTCATCGGCCATTGCCCAAATCATGGGCCGCACAATTCTGCTCTATCGGGTTGCCAAGGAACCCCAGATCACCCTGCCCGGCTGACTGGGCCGGATTCAGGCGCGCTCAAAGGGTTCAAACAGCCGTTTGTATTCATCCTGCGCGTAGCGATCGGTCATGCTGGCAATATAATCGCAAATGACGCGCTCAGTACCCTGCTGATCAAAACGGGCCTGCAAATCACGCGGGAGCAGACTGGGATTTTTGAGATAGCTCTCAAACAGCTGGGTCAGAAAACGTTCGGCTTTAACCCGCATCAACTCGACCTTATGGTGGCGATAGAGGTGATGATAGAGAAATTTTTTCAAGGCCTGGTTCTGGGCCTGCATGCGCTGGCTGAACGAGGCCATATTGGTTGGCTGATTGCGTAAATCTTCCAGGGTTTCGATTTGAGCGCAGCGCAAATTTTCATTGGTGCTGTCGACAAGATCCTGAATCAAATCGCGAATCAGATAACTGATGGTTTGCAAAACCTGACGCTTTTCGTCGATCGCGGGGTATTTTTCGCCCATGCGCCTGAAGGTTGTTTGCCAGAGTTCGACCTCCGCCAGATCTTTAAGGCTAATATAACCCGCTTTGAGACCATCATCGATATCATGATTGTTGTAGGCAATTTCGTCGGCCAGATCGATAATCTGGGCTTCGAGGGTCGCCCGCTGGCCGGGTTCAAACGCCGTCATGGACTCTGAACCGGCGTGGTCGTAATCGGATGAGTGCTTGATAATGCCTTCGCGCACCTCCCAACTCAGATTCAGGCCGTTAAAATTCGGGTAGCGCTCTTCAAGCAGATCAACAATGCGTAACGACTGGCGATTATGTTCAAAACCACCATGGTCACGCATCAGACGATTAAGCACCTCTTCCCCGGTATGCCCGAAAGGGGTATGCCCCAGGTCATGGGCCAGGGCCAGGGTTTCGACCAGATCCTGATTCAGGTGCAGGGCGCGGGCGATACCGCGGGCAATCTGGGCAACCTCCAGTGAATGGGTCAAGCGGGTGCGGTAATAGTCACCCTCATGGTTAACAAAAACCTGGGTCTTGTATTCAAGCCGACGAAAGGCCGCACAGTGAATAATGCGGTCACGGTCACGCTCAAAGGCCAGGCGTTTGTCCTTATAGGGTTCTGCGTAAACCCGGCCACGACTGGTTTCGCTCCGCGCCGCATAACTGGCGAGACTGAATTGACGCATTCTTTACTCCATCAAGAAAAACGGGGATTGGATCCAAACCCTGCTGTCATTGAAAACATATTTATCCTTGCCGTGACAGCCCAAGACCCAGATAGGGACAAACGGATGAGAATTATCAGCGGCAGCGCCAGGGGGCGCAAACTGGCTGATTTTGCTGGACGAGACATCAGACCCACGCCTGACCGGGTGCGCGAAGCGGTTTTCAGCATGCTGACCAGCCACTTCGGTACCCTGTGCAAGCTGCGGGTGCTGGAACTTTTCGCCGGCAGCGGAGCCTTAAGTCTTGAAGCTCTGAGCCGCGGTGCGCAACAGGCGATTCTGGTCGACTCAGGCCCGCAGGCCGCTGCCCTGATGCTGGACAACATCACCCGCTGTCAGCTGCAAAACAAGGCACGTATCTTGCGCCAGCCCGCCCAGGACGCTTTGCCTCTGCTCGAAAAAGACGCGCCCTTTGATCTGATTTTCATGGATCCGCCCTATCAACAAGGTCTGATTCCGCCGCTGCTGCAGCAGATTGCAACCTTGCAACTCCTGAGTCAACATGGAATAATCGTCGCCGAAACAGCGGCGAAAGAAGATATCGACCTGCCGACGAGTCTCAACTGCTACGAAAAGAGACGCTACGGCAGTACCCAAATTCACCTGATAACCCACGCATCTGCAACGAAAGAGCGCGCATGAAAAAGCATATCGCTATCTATCCCGGATCCTTTGACCCCATTACCAATGGACACATGGATATTGTCCGGCGCGGGCTGGAAATTTTTGACCAGGTTGTGATTGCCGTGGCGCAAAATTCTGAAAAAAACAGCCTTTTCAGTGTGGCAGAACGGGTTAAACTCATTGGTGAACTCTGCGCCGACAATCGTCGCCTTGAAGTTGACACCTTCGGCGGCCTGCTGGTTGATTATGTGGTGTCCCGCCAGGCACGGGTCATTTTACGTGGTTTGCGCGCCGTTTCTGACTTTGAGTTCGAATTCCAGCTGGCACAGATGAACCATTCCATCAGCCATCAGATCGAAACCCTGTTCATGATGACGTCCCCCCAATACGGTTATTTGAGTTCATCGATTGTCAAGGAAGTCGCATCCCTGGGCGGCGATATCGATAACTTTGTACCGCCGCTGGTTGCAGCGCGACTACGAAAAAAGTTTGCCTGACCGCGCTCATTCTTCAAAGGCTTCAAGTTCATCAACCAGGCGCGACAAGGCCTGAATCACCAGGGTTTCCAAGGCTGAACCCTTTGCGGCGCTTGCCTTGCCGGGATCGCCCCAAACCCCACCCGGCCAGTACTTTTGCTTGTTACGCACCAGAATTCCCCGTGGAAAATCGGGAAATTCGCGCACGGCACAGCCCTTGACCAGATGCGGATGGGAGTGCAGCAGGCGCGACGTTTCAATTTCTCCAGCGTGGGAATCGCCTTCAGTTTCAATCAGATTTCGGCCTTCCCGCGCCGCCAGCAAATATTCGGTGAGCACTGCCAGGCGCAGATCGGCAAATCTTTGCAGTAAAGATTCCCCGGCATCCGTCAAGGTTGCCATGTGCGTGCCACCGGCATGACCGCTGAGCAATACGAAATTACGGAGACCTTTGGCATAGAGTGCGCTGACAATATCCAGGGTCAGGGCCTTTAAAGTTTCGGTGCGGATCGACAGGGTTCCCGGATGTTCGGCACTGGAACGGCACACGCCATAATGAATGGGTGGCGCCACAAAGATAGCGCGCTGCTGCGCCAGTTTTTTGCTGACGTCAATCGCCTGCAAGGTATCGGTATCAAGAGGCAGATGGCTGCCATGCTCTTCTGTTGACCCGAAGGGAATCAGCACCGTCCGGGTTTTTTGCAGCCCGGCGGTAAATTCTTTCATAGTCATTTCAGGCATAAACAACATCAGATCATCCCCAGAAAATGATGCGTCTGGGGGATCACCCGGCACAGGGGATGAATCGCCGCGACCTGTTGTTGGGCACGCAGCAGCTGAGAACTGGTCATTTCAATGCCATTTGGCGAGGTGTAAGGTTGCAGAACAATCTCAACCTGGGCGGCGCTTTCATGAACCAGACGGGCCGCCTGTTCGAGCTCAGAGGTCGGGGTATTTGAGCTGACAACCACCTTGACAAAGGTGTGTTTGTGGCGGGCGCGCAGCAGGAAGCGACGGTGCTCGTCCCAGAGTTCACCCTGTCCGGACAAGGACGGCAGTTTCATATCCATCGCGACAAAATCAATCCATTGCAACACAGATTCGAGCTGATTGTAGAGGGTACCGTTGGTTTCCAGATAGATCGGCAGATAGTGCCGCAACCCCGGTAACCACTCGCGCAACACTTCGGCCTGCAGCAAGGGCTCACCGCCCGTCAGGCTGAGGGAATGATGCAACCCTGGAAAACCCTCTACCCAGGCGGCAACGAGTTTTTCCATTTGGGGCATGGAGAGCGGG
>JAACTI010000047.1 GCA_009993495.1 Deltaproteobacteria bacterium
CAGCCATCTGCGCAACCCCGGTCTTTTTTGCTTGTTTCTGCTCGCCTTTACCTGCATGGGTGGCTTTGTGACCCTGTACAATTATGTGACCTTTCGCCTCCTCGGCCCGGCCTTTGCCCTCAGCCATTCACAGGTTGCACTGATCTTTCTCGCCTATGCCTTTGGTGCAGGTGGATCCAGTGTCATGGGCGGACTGGTCGATCGCTTTGGCCGTGCACCCCTGCTTTTCTGGGCCCTCGGGATCATGACCTGCGGTTTGCTGTTGACCCTTGCCCCGCAACTGTTTGCGGTGATTGCCGGAATTATCATTTTTACCATTGGTTTTTTTGGGGCGCACGCCATTGCCTCGGCCTGGGTGGGGGTGCTGGCCGGACAAGCCCGCGCCCAGGCTTCGTCTCTTTACCTGTTTGCCTACTACCTGGGATCGAGCATTTCGGGAACCGCTGGTGGGTTTTTCTTCAGCAGCTGGGGCTGGCCCGGCGTGGTGGCCCTGATTTTCCTGCTGCTGGTTTGTGCCACCCTGGTGGGGTTGTGTTTGACCGCCGTCACACGAAAAAAACGGCCCAGTGCTTTTGAACCGGATTTCTGTGGGTCACTTCCCGACGTCAGTCCACCGCCCTGATCCCCGCCTTTGCCGTTGATTGACATCCCGGCAGCAAATCGTCAAAATCCGCCTATGCAATTTCTTCTGTTTCTCTGGATTTTTATTTGGCTTCCGGGATCTTTCACCGCTGTCAGCGCAGCGGAAACCGAGACGTCAACCCTCATCCGGGTCGGTGGCGATCAGAGTTATCCGCCCTACGAATTTATCAATGAAAATGGCCAGCCCGATGGTTTTAATGTTGAGCTGACCCGCGCAATCGCCAGCATTATGGGGCTGGATGTCGAGATTCGCCTGAGTTCCTGGAGTGAAATGCGCCAGGGGCTGGCGACCGGGCAGGTCGATATTCTCCAGGGTATGGCCTGGAGCCGTGAGCGCACCGCAGAAGTTGATTTTTCAACCCCTCACGCCAAGGTGCACCAGTCCATCTGGGTGCGCAAGGGTTCGAATATCAGCAAACTGCAGGATCTGGTCAACAAGGATGTGATTGTCATGCGCCATGCGGTGATGCACGATTTCATGCTGCGTCATCCCGAACTGGGGGCACGCCTGCACCCGGTGGAAACCCTGGAAGATGCCTTGAGGGCTCTGTCCCGCGGTGCCTACGATGCTGCGCTGGTTGCCAAGTTGCCCGGCGAATATCTGCTGCAGCAGTCCGGCTTCACGAATATTGTGCCGATTGCTAAACCCCTGGTCGCGCAGGATTACGGTTACGCGGTTAAAAAAGGCAATCTGGAATTGCTGGCCCATTTCAACGAAGGTTTGACCCTGCTCAAAAAGAACGGCCAGTATCGCCTCATCCATGAAAAATGGTTGGGGGTTTTGCCCCCGCCCGGTGTTTCCTTTGAAGCGATTTTGCGCCTAGGTTTGATCGTCTTTTTACCCTTGGTTGCCATTTTGATTGTCACTGTCCTCTGGTCGCATACCCTGCGCCGCCAGGTCGCCCTGCGTACCACCGCCCTTGAGCAGGAAGTGAAACAGAAAAAACAGGCCCTGCACGAACTTGAGCTGCGTCAGCAACAGCTGATTCATGCTGATAAACTGACATCCTTGGGGATTCTGACCTCAGGGGTGGCCCACGAAATTAATAATCCGAATGCCCTCATTCTGCTCAATCTGCCCCTGTTGAAAAAAGCCTGGCTCGACAGCCTGCCGATTTTGCAGGAAGAGTATCGTCGCCAGGGTGATTTCAAGCTGGGTTGGCTGAATTTTTCGCGTATGCGGCACGAAATTCCGCAGATGCTTGAGGATATGCAGCAGAGCGCCGGGCGCATCAAGCGTATCGTTGAAGATTTGAAAGACTTTGCCCGCCAGGATAGTGCAACCCTTGACGAACAGGTGGATCTCAGTGCAGTGGCCGAAACTGCTTTGCGGCTGGTCGATAATTCCCTCAAGAAAGCGACCGATGTTTTGCACATCGATTTAGCCCCGAATCTCCCCTGCTTTCGGGGTAACGCCCAACGTATCGAACAGGTGATTGTGAACCTGTTGCTCAACGCCTGTCAGGCGTTGCAAGATCGTAGCGCGGCCATCTGGCTGCGCACTGCCGACACCGCCGCGGGGCTGTTGCTGGAAGTCCGTGATCAGGGTTGTGGAATTGAGCCCGCAGCTCTGGCCAAGTTGACCGATCCTTTTTTTACCACCCGCCGGGAAACAGGCGGCACCGGTTTGGGCTTGTCGGTGTCGGCGGCGATTGTCAAGGAGCACGGTGGTCGCCTCGAATTCACCTCGACCCCAGGACAGGGAACCTGGGTGCAACTGATTTTGCCGCGAGAGGATCAAAACCATGTCGGTTGAGTGCAATCCGGAATTTAAAATTCTGCTGATCGATGATGAGCCAGCCTGGCTGCGCAGCCTGAGTATGACCCTGGAGGGGCCAGGGGGCTTCACCCATCTGATGCAGACGGATGACAGCCGTGAGGTCATGTCGCTCTTCCAGCAGCACGATATCGGGGTTGTTCTTCTCGATCTCACCATGCCGCATTTCAGTGGCGTCGATTTGCTGAAAAGCATTGTCGCTGAATGGCCGACGGTGCGGGTGATCATCCTTTCAGGAATGAATCAGCTCGAAACGGCAGTCAATTGTATGCGCGCCGGAGCTTTCGATTATTTCGTCAAGACGGTTGAAGAAGATCGTCTGCTCGACGGTGTGCGTCGAGCGGTGCGCATGGTTGAACTGGAGCGCGAAAACCATGCCATCCGCCGCCGTTTACTCAGCCGCGAACTGGAACACCCCGCCGTTTTCGCCGACATTATCACGCAGGATGCGGCGATGTTGGCGGTTTTCTCCTATCTTGAATCGATTGCAAGCTCGCGCCAGCCTCTGCTGATTCTGGGGGAAAGCGGGGTCGGGAAAGAACTGATCGCGCGTGCCGCGCATCAACTTGCCACTCCCAGGGGGCCGCTGGTCAGTGTCAATGTTGCCGGTCTGGATGATAATATCTTTGCCGACACTCTGTTCGGTCACCGGCGTGGGGCCTTTACCGGTGCCGATCAGGAGCGCAGCGGCATGGTCGAAAGGGCCGCAGGTGGCACCCTGTTCCTCGATGAAATCGGTGATTTGTCGGCCGCAAGTCAAGTGAAATTGCTGCGTCTGCTTCAGGAGGGGGAATATTATCCTCTTGGTAGTGATATCCCCTGCCAGTCACGTGCGCGGATCATCTGTGCCACCCATCAGGATTTGGCCCTGGCCCTGCAAGAGGGGCGTTTCCGCAAGGATCTTTACTACCGGCTGCATGCCCACCAGTTACGCATTCCCCCCCTGCGTGAACGTCGCGACGATATTCCGCTGCTGCTGAATTATTTTCTGCACGACTGCGCCAAACAACTGCACAAACCCATCCCCAGGGTGCCACCCGAGCTGGCCACCCTGCTGAAAACCGGCAAATTCCCCGGCAATGTGCGCGAATTGCACAGCATGATCCACGATGCCGTCAGCCGCCATCAGGGCGGAATTCTCTCCCTCGCCAGTTTTCTCGAACGCCTCGATAGCCCTCATGAACCCCTGGTCGCTGCCGGTGAAAATCCCTTTCCAGGTCTTGGCGGGTTGCCGACGCTCAGGCAGGCATCAGAATGGCTGGTCGATGCTGCCATCGAGCGTGCTAACGGCAATCAGTCCCTCGCTGCCCGACTGCTGGGAATTTCCCAACCGGCCTTAAGCAAACGCCTTAAACACCGCCGTTTTTCCCCAGGTCAAAGGGCATAACTTAAGCTATATCTATAACCAGAGTTATACAGGCCTCGTCTGTGGCTGTTTTTATGCTGTACGCACGCGATCACGGTGCGTCTTTTTTCCCCGCGCTATAACTTGCGTTATATTTTCCCGAAACAACGCGGCTAGGCTGAAATGAAAAGTTCGTTTTATTTCAATCGGTTAAAGTATTTCACTGCTATGGCACCAAGGTTGCTCAACCCCTGTTTTGCAAACCCACCATGGCAACTGGGGTTAACCCGGTTGTCTTAACCCGTTTACGGAGGAAAAAATGAAAAGAATGTTGTTCCTGACCCTGGCTCTGGCTGTTGCCCTGACTCTGATGCCCTTAAGCAGCTTTGCGGCACCGACCTATGTCACCATTGGTACCGGTGGCGTGACCGGCGTTTATTACCCCACCGGCGGCGCGATTGCCAAAATGGTCAACAAAAAACGCAAAGAATACAATCTGCGCGCCACGGTTGAATCGACGGGCGGCTCGGTCTTTAACGTCAATGCTATTGGTACCGGTGACCTGGAATTTGGGGTTGTGCAGTCGGATCGCCAGTACCAGGCCTACAATGGTGTGGCCGACTGGGAAGGCGCCCCGGTCAAAAAACTGCGTGCGGTCTTCTCGATTCATCCCGAATCGGTGACGATTGTCGCCAATGCTGGCAAAAACATTAAGACGGTCGCCGATCTCAAGGGCAAAATTGTCAATATCGGCAACCCGGGTTCGGGTCAGCGTGGCAATGCTATGGATCTGTTTGAAGCCGCCGGAATTAATGTCGATAAAGATCTCCAGGCCGAAGGTATGAAGGCCGCAGAATCGGCCAGCATGCTGCAAGATGGCCGGATCGATGCTTTCTTTTACACCGTTGGTCATCCGAATGGTTCGGTAAAAGAAGCGGTTTCCGGCGCGACCAAGGTTAACTTTGTCGAGGTTCCGGGCGATATCGTGAAGAAACTGACGGACAAATTTTCTTACTACGCTCCGGCTGAAATCCCGGTCGATCAGTATAGCGGTGTAACCAATACGGCCGATGCCTCGACCTTCGGCGTTAAGGCGACCCTCTGCACCAGTTCCGATGTGTCGGATGCGGCGGTTTATGCCATCACCAAGGAAGTTTTTGACAATTTTGACGAATTTAAAACCCTGCATCCGGCTTTTGCCAAGTTAACCAAGGAAAGCATGCTGCAAGGCCTGTCGGCCCCTCTGCATCCGGGCGCGATCAAATATTACAAAGAAGTTGGTCTGATGAAATAAATTCGACCGGCACAGGCGGGGCAGGGTGACCCGCACCACGCCTGTGCCGGAAGACGCGATCCATTTTATTGAAATCGGGGAGCAGATTTATGCAAAAGGAACAGATTAAACTCCAGGTTGATGAAACCGATGAAGGCCTCGAAAAAGCCCGCCGCATGGTGGAAGAGGAGGAAATGGGCCTGCGGCGTGTTTCCGGTTGGCAGCGTTTTCTGGTGCCGCTGGTTGCCCTGAGTTGGTCCCTGTTTCAGTTGTCTCTGGCGAGCTGGTTGTTGCTCGATTCAACTTATGTTCGCGCCATTCACCTGGCGTTTGCCCTGTTTTTGATCTTTGTCTCCTTCCCCACCCTGAAACGTCAGGTCAATATTCCCGGCCTGCGTTGGCTTTCGGCCACCGATCGCATTCCCCTGATGGATCTGCTGCTGGCCTGTTTTGCTGCCTTCTTGGCCTTGTATATCGTCATCGATTTCGAGGGCATAGCCACACGTGTCGGGCGGCTGAATACCCGCGACATGATCATCGGCACCCTGCTGATTCTGTTTCTGTGGGAAGGGGCCCGGCGGGTGGTGGGTCCGGCGCTGTCGGTTATCGGGCTGTTTTTCACTTTTTACGCGTTTTTTGGCCCCTATATGCCGGATTTTCTGGCATTTAAAGGGGTGAGCATCAACCGTTTCATCGGCCAGATTTCCCTGACGACAGAAGGGATTTTCGGTGTGCCGATTTACGTGTCGGCCAAAATCGTCTTTCTTTACGTGCTCTTCGGCGCCCTGCTTGAAAAAGCCGGGGCGGGACGCTTTTTTATTGATCTGGCCATGAGCCTCCTTGGCCGTTACAAGGGCGGACCGGCCAAAGCCGCCGTCCTGTCCTCGGGACTGACGGGGCTCATTTCCGGCTCCTCCATTGCCAACGTGGTCACCACTGGGACCTTCACCATTCCCTTGATGAAAAAAGTTGGCTATCCGGCCAAAAAAGCCGCGGCCATTGAAGTCGCGGTTTCGACCAACGGCCAGTTGATGCCACCGGTTATGGGCGCGGCCGCTTTTATTATTGCCGAATATGTCAATCTGCCCTATCTCGAAGTGTGCAAAGCGGCAGCCGTACCGGCTTTTGCCTCTTATGTGGCACTTTTTTTCGTCACCCATATCGAAGCATCCAAGCTCGGGATGAAAGGCTTGTCCAAGGCCGAGCTGCCGGTGTTTTTTACGATTCTGGCCAATGGGTTTTATTACCTGGTTCCCATTCTCTACTTGTTGTATGAGCTGATTATTCCGCGCCATTCTCCCGATATGGCCGCCTTCCGCGCGATTATGGTGTTGCTGGTGCTCATGTTCTTTCAGCATGCGATCCGCGCCAAAAAAGAAGAGACCCCCGTGCTTGATGGCTTCAAGCTGGGGCTTCTTGATATTTACTCCGGTATGATTGCCGGTGCGCGCAATATGGTGAGTGTCGGGGTGGCAACCGCCGCCGCCGGGATTGTGGTCGGCGTGGTAACCATGGGCTTGGGTGGTCTGGTGACCGATATTATCGACACCTTAAGCATGGGTAATTTATATTTGATGCTCGTGATCGTGGCGATCAGTAGTTTAATTCTGGGCATGGGTCTTCCCACGACTGCCAATTACATTGTCATGGCGTCCCTGACGGCCCCGGCCCTTGTCACTCTGGCCGATCTCAATGGATTTGCCGTGCCCCTGATTGCCGCCCACCTTTACTGCTTTTATTTCGGCATTCTGGCCGACGATACGCCACCTGTGGGTCTGGCGGCTTATGCGGCGGCGGCGATTGCTAAGAGCGACCCGATTCCCACCGGAGTTCAGGGCTT
>JAACTI010000576.1 GCA_009993495.1 Deltaproteobacteria bacterium
TACATTCTCTTCGGCAAAGACAACATCTATGTACTCCCCGGTGGACTGACCAGGGTCGCATTAAAAAAAGGCTCACTGGTTGTCAATTCGTCTCAGGGGGGAGGCAGCAAGGACACCTGGGTGCTCAGCTCTGACAGTGGCAGCTCACCCGAATCGCCCATTCAGTCTCAGGAGGAACAACAATGCTAAGCCGCGTTGCAAACTCTATTTACTGGTTGAGTCGTTATATTGAACGCGCCGAAAACGTGGCCCGCTTCATTGATGCCAACTATCACATGACCCTCGACATTCCCGACAGCGCCAGCGATCAATGGCAGCCCCTGATTAACACCACCGGTGACCACGAACTCTTCCAGAAGCTTTACGGTCAAGCCAATCGCGAAAATGCCATTGAATTTCTCGTCTTTGATCGCAAAAATCCCAACTCGATTTTTTCCTGTGTGCGCTCGGCACGCGAAAATGCGCGCTCGGTTCGGGAATATATCAGCTCTGAAATGTGGGAACAAATCAACACCTTTTACCTCATGATCAATGATGCTGCCCGCGAGGTGTCGATGGATCTGCCCCATCAGTTTTTTGTCAATATCATGAACGCCAGCCATGCTTTTATCGGTATCACCGATTCGACCATGGATCATGGCGAGGGCTGGCATTTCGGCCGCATGGGACGTATGCTCGAACGCGCCGACAAAACCTCGCGCATTCTCGATGTGAAATATTTTATTCTGCTGCCTTCGGTGGACTATATCGGCAGCTCTTACGACAATATTCTGTGGGGCGCCCTGCTGCGCTCGGCCAGCGCCTTTGAAATGTATCGCAAGCGTCATGGTCGTATCGATCCCAAGAAGATTGTCGAATTTCTGCTGCTCGACAAAAACTTTCCACGGGCGGTGCATTATTGCATGATTACCGCGACCATTTCTATGAACAACATTACCGGTAGCCCACGCGGGCATTTCGCCAACGGAGCGGAGCAGAGCATGGGCCGACTACTGTCTGAATTCAATTTTGCGTCGATGGATGAAATCTTTACCCATGGACTACACGAATATCTGGATCAAACCCAGACGCGCATTAATGCGGTCGGAGCGGCGATTCAAAGATCGTTTTTCAGCCCGCAAAAAAGTGAAACGGAAACCAGTGCCCAGCTCAACATCTAATTTATGCCCTAAAACACCTCTTCGCGCCCAATTGACGCCTGGCGCAACCGCGGCCTGGCCAATCTGCCTGGGCTACCTGCCCATTGGGCTGGCGCTGGGAGTGCTGGCGCAGCAGGCGGGGCTGCCCTGGTGGGCCGTCGGGATGATGTCGGTGCTGGTTTTTGCCGGCAGCG
>JAACTI010000048.1 GCA_009993495.1 Deltaproteobacteria bacterium
AAAACCCTCTGACATTATTATGTGGGAGGGTTTGTTGCAAAACTTATAACGACAGATACCCGTTCCATGGCGACCTCGGACTCTGCTTGCTGAAGATTTATCTAACGTTATTTAGCCCAGGGGGGGCGGTTTCATCAGGGGATATAACCCGAAAAGTAACTGTCATGGGCCGTGCTTTGTTGTACGGTTTTTAACAGGTCAATGCCGATAGGTTTCATGAGCCACAGGGCCATAATTCCCAGCACCAGCAGGGACATACACCAGTTCAACAGCAAGCTCAGCCACTGCCAGTCTGCCTCGCTGCGTGCCGACTTGGCGGTCTTCTCAGCGTCATCATCTTCCCTGGAGGCACGGCTACGCAACAAGCGTCCCGAGGTAATAAAAATGAGCGCCGAGACAACAAATTGCGGCATGACTTCAAAGGTCACCAGATCGGCGCTCAGCAGCAGGGCATAACAAAGCACTGCAGCAACACCAAGAAGGGACATTTGTTGACTCAGGTTCGCGTTCATGTTTTTCCTCGGTCAAGGTTCAACCTGCTTTTCCTGCAATAAAACAAATAAAACATCATTATGTCAATGTGAGACTGAAGAGCCCGCTTTGTTTTTTGTGCTCAGCAGAGTCAGCGAGCGCTCCTGCCAGCGACACCTGAGATTTGCCGCGGCGGTATAAAGTGCCGCCAGCCCGGCAAGAGTTCCGGCAATCGCCGCAAGATCGGCAAAGAAAGGATTGCTACGGATTTCTCCGCTAGCCATCGCCAGCAGGTTGATCATCAGGGCACAAAAAGTCAGCTGCACCGCCAGATTTCCAGCGAAGCTGCCCAGAAACAACAGCGCAGCAAAAAGCCCCCAGAACGTGAGATAAATCAACAAACTCAAGGGTGCCGGTGCGCTGCCGATTGCCAGTTTTGGCAGAATATAAAAGCCAAGCATGGAAAACCAGAACAAGCCCAGGGGCACAAACCTGACCGCAGTGCTGTTGTCCCGCCGTTGTTGGGCGTGAACGCCACTAAACACCATGAGAACCCCGCCCAGCAGAAGGATTGAACCCAGCAGTGCAGGCGGAACCGGGAGCAGATGATTGTGATCAAGGGCAAACAGGCTGACGCAGGGGGCCAGGGCGATATAACCGAGCGCAGGATGAGAAGCAGAAGCTTGCGGGGCCATGGAAACCTCCGAAAAAATCAAGGACATATAAGCCGCGGCCATGTCCCCCAAGTCAATGAGATGGAGCTTTAGAACAGGGTTAGCAAATAGCATTCCGCTGAGGGCGGACTGATGAATTATTTTAAAATTCAGCAGGTTAAGAATTTAATGACTATGAAGTTGAAGACAGGAGGGTGTTTTTTTTGCAAGCATGCGAATTATTCCGGAGGTTTCCTGAAGACAAAATTTTTTGTTTAATATGCCGAATTTATTCGGTTTTTTGAGTTTTTTACCAGAAAGACGTATTGCAAAACTGCAAAAAAGATACGAAGCGTCCTCTTTGCTTAAAACGGTTTTTCTACGCCACGGCTGTGGCGTTACGGACTAAGGATTTCACCAGGCATCTGACTTTTTCAAACCATATTTTTTCAGCTTGCGATAAATTGTCGCCATGTTCATCCCCGCCTTTTGGGCGGCTTCTTCAACCTTGCCGTCGGTCTCACGCAGGAGTTGCCGCAGGTAATCAATTTCAAAATTGGCCAAGGCTTCGGTGTAGTCGGCACCAGGCAAACCGTGACTGTCGATCTTGATGAATTGCGACAGAACTTCAAGGGAAATGCGCTCTTCGGTTTCGATGGTCAGGCAGGCCTCAATGACATTCTTCAACTGGCGGATATTGCCCGGCCAGTCAAAATCGCTCGCCGCCTGGCGCGCCTCGTCACTCAAGCCGAGAATATTGGTGCCGAAGGCTGCATTCTGCCGGGCAATAAAGTGGGCCGCCAGCAGGGGAATATCGGCGCGCCGTTCACGCAGGGGCGGCAGGTGTAAATTGATGACATTCAGACGATAAAACAGATCTTCACGAAAAGTCCCGGCGCTGACTTCGGCGGCCAGGTCGGAATTGGTTGCCGACAGCAGGCGCACATCAACCTTGATGGCAGTGCTGTCGCCAACCCGTAAAAACTCGCGTTCTTCGAGGAAACGCAGCAGGGTCTTCTGTACGTTCAAGGGCAGGTTGCCGATTTCATCCAGAAAGAGGGTGCCGCCATCTGCCGCCTGCAGCAAACCTTCACGATCGACCGTCGCGCCGGTAAATGCGCCCTTTTTGTGGCCGAAGAGTTCGCTCTCCAGCACCGATTCCGGAATTGCCCCGCAATTGATAGCTACAAAGCGCTTGTTTCGGCGCGCCGAGTTGTGATGAATTGCCTGGGCAATCAGCTCCTTGCCGGTGCCGGATTCTCCGGTAATGAGCACTGAAGTGTCGCGCACTGCGACCTTTTCCACCTTTTCGAGCAACTTTTGCAGGCTGCTGGAGGTGCCGATAATGGCGCTGAAGTTGAATTTTTCGGCCAGCTCTTCACGCAAATGGGCATTTTCTTCGCGCAGCTCATTGTGGCTGATGGCGTTACGCACGCGAAACAAAAGTTCATCGGGCTCGAAGGGCTTGGTCAGCATATCGTAGGCGCCACGACGCAGGGCCTGAATCGACATTTCGACCGTCGCAAAAGCGGTAATCATGATCACCGGAATATCGGCCTCGCGCTCCTTGATCTGGCGCAGAACTTCAAGCCCATCGATACCGGGCATTTTAATATCGCTGATGACCAGATCCCAGACCTGCGGGCGAAAAAATTCCAGGGCTTCCCGGGGATCGGTAAAGGAGCGAACGGCATAACCATCATCCAGCAGCACCGCTTCCATCATGCGGCACAAGCCTTCTTCGTTGTCGATCACCATAATTTTTTTCGGCGCCATGAGATCATGTCCTTAATATTCTTCGCGTTCAATCGGCAGCAGCAGCGTGACCCTTGTGCCCTGTCCGACCGTCGATTCAATAAAAATCTCACCCTGATGCTGGTCGATAATCTGTTTGGTAATCGCCAGTCCCAACCCGGTTCCGCGCGCCTTGGTGGTAAAAAAAGGCTCGAAAATCTTTTCCAGATTTTCGGCAGGAATACCACTGCCGTTGTCGGTAAAAACCACCGCGACCCGTTTGCCGTCCGGCCGGGTTTCGACCCCGACCTGACCCTGGCCTTCAATCGAAGCCGCCCCATTAAGAATCAAATTGATGGAAACCTGGCGCATTTGATCGGCATCCAGGGGCAGGCGCGCGAGTCCGGGGGCGAAGGACGTCAACAGATGGACCTGACGCAGCTCGGGCAAATTGGCGGAAAATTCGACAATTTCCTTGAGCAGGGCATTCAGATCCGTGGCCTCAAGCACCGGCTTGGGGGTACGCGCATAACTGAGCAAGTCTTGAACAATTTTTTTGCAGCGCTTACTTTCGCGCTTGATTTCATGAATAAAGTGATAGTTGGGATCCTCGGGCGAGATTTTCTTTTCCAGATAACCGGCATAACCCAGAATCACCCCCAAAGGATTGTTGATTTCGTGGGCAACACCCGAAGACAGCACCCCGAGAGACGCCATTTTCCCCTGCTGGGCGAGGGCAGTTTCCATCTCTTTGTGCTGGCGCAACATCTTGATCATGCGGTTAAAAGTCTGGGCCAGTTCGCCCAGCTCATCCTGGCTGTCGACCTTAATCTGTTCATCCATGCGCCCTTGCTTAACGCGCCGAATCGCGGCAATCATCTCGTGAATCGGGTCGGTCAAAACCTTTGCCGCCAGAAACACCAGGGTGACCGCGATTAAACCCACCAGCAAGGGCAGCAGCAGCACATGGGCAATAATGCGCATTTTCATCTGGTTGGCGGGCCGGTAAAATTCGTCTTCGTAGCTGCCGACGGCCACGATCCAGTCCCAGGGTTCAAAATATCGGTAACGCACAATTTTCATGCGCGCCTTCTTTTCCCCCTGGTTCAGCCAGGGGTAGCGAATCCACCCTTCCTTGTTGGCAATCATTTCAGCAATAAACGCCCGATTCTCTGAATCACGCTGGGCACTGATATTCTGGCCTTCAGCATCGGGATGGATCATCAGGGTGCCCGTGCGATCCATGCTGTAAATGTAGCCGGTTTTGCCAACCTGTTTAGTTTTAATCTGGGCTTTTAAAATGGCAAAGGAGGCTTGCTCAAAACTGTTCTCTTCATAGGTTTCGTCCAGGTAGCCACCGGCGGCAATAATCCAGTCCCATTCACGAAAGTAGCGATAGGCAACGATTTTGCGGCGTGGTCGCGTTTCGCCCAGGGCGGTGTTGCGCCAGGGGTAAACCGTATAGAGAATTTCGCCGGGCTTGGAAGCCAGTGCCCGCCGGCAAAGCTCGCGAATAAAGTAGCGCCCGTCTTCATCTTGCTCGTCATAAACATTTTCGCCCTCACGCGCCAGATGCGCGGTCAGCAGCCCCTTGCTGGTCATGGCATACAAATAACCGCTGCCGCCGATCGAGGCACTTTTCAGGGCGTTGCGCGCCGCTTTTTGGGCACTGCTGAGATTAATTTCGCCCTTTTGCAACTGCGTCTGGGCGGTCGCGACCAGGCTGTGAGCCAGATTGACCAGGGCTGCCATTTCCTGCTGAACCACCCGTTTGCGTTCATCTTGATAGACTTCATACTGGCGATAATGCGCATCAAGCAGATCCAGAGTAAAATCGGCCATGTGATCCAGGTCAGCTTTGCTCGCACTGGTCAAGCCCTGATAGGCCTGATGAACGGCAACCACGCCAATCAGCCCGCCCGCCAGAATCAGGGGCAGCACCACCAGGGGCAGCACCACCACCAGCATTTTGGCGCGGATACTGAGACGATTAACAAATTTGAAGAGGTAGCGATTCATAGATGGCCGCAAAGAATTAAATGCAGCGAAGTATGTGGTAAGCGTCGGAATGAGTCAAGAAGCAGGGCCGCCTGCGGCAGCGAAAGCGCCCATTGAATGGCGCTGTCAGCGTGTTTTTTTAAGGGTACGCGCGACAAACTCGCCGACTGCCTGGTGGGTGGCCGGTGATTCCCACAGGGCTTGAAGTTGCGCCGCCTGTCGCGGTTTTTCCTGCTCAATGGCGCTGCGCACCGGCCCACGGATTTGCTGTTTGGTGAAGGCAAAAATGTCGGCCGGAATTGCGGCCAAGGTGTGCGCCGTGCTCAGGGCGGTGTTCATCAGGTCTTCCGTGGCGACGGCCCGGTCG
>JAACTI010000179.1 GCA_009993495.1 Deltaproteobacteria bacterium
GGTTTGATGCAGACACACATGGTTGAGCACGCTGCCGAGGGCGTAGCGGGTATCTTCGTGGGTGGCGGCATCCTCGACCGCCTCGCTGATGGCGATTCCCAGGGAACCGTTACTCTCAGGATGCGCTGCCAGAATCGAGCGCCCGGCATTGGTCAAATTCGACGGCGAAGGAATAACATTGGCGCCCCAGAGCTGCATCATACTTTTGCGATAGGGCTTCTGATGGTAGCTGACCTTGACCATATAAACCGTGCATTCAAGACCGAATTTCTGGCAGGCGAGGGCAATGGACGAGCCCCACTGACCGGCACCGGTCTCGCTGGCAATACGTTTGGTGCCGAAAATTTTATTGTAATACGCCTGGGGAACCGCCGTATTCGGTTTATGGCTGCCGGCCGGCGACACCCCTTCATACTTGTAATAGATTTTAGCCGGAGTGCCCAGAGCCTTTTCCAGGGCGTGAGCGCGGAACAGGGGCGAAGGCCGCCACAGCCGCAGAATATCGCGAACCGGTTCGGGAATATCGATCCAGCGCTGGGTCGAAACTTCCTGCTCAATCAACCCCATGGGGAAAAGAGGCAGCAGATCATCCGGTGACACCGGCTGGCCGCTAACGGGGTGGACGACCGGCGCCAGCTGGCCGGGCATATCGGGAATAATGTTGTACCACTGTTTGGGAATGCGATCTTCGGGCAATAAAATTTTAGTTTGCATCTTCACTCTCCTCGTTACAAACGCGGGCCAAGTCAGGCACCCCGGAAAACTTAGCCCAACAATTCGCGCAACTTCGCACCAATATCCGCTTCGCGCATCAGGCTTTCCCCCACCAGAAAGGCCTTGGCACCGGCCTGCTCCAGAGCCTCAAGATCAGCGCGCGTATGGATGCCGCTCTCGGCAACAATCATGCGACTCGGCGGAATCAATTTCGCCAGGCGTGCAGTTGTTCTAAGGTCGGTTTCGAAGGTTTTAAGGTTGCGATTATTCACGCCAATCACATCACAATCGGTCTGCAAAGCCGCTTCAACCTCCTTTTCGTCATGGGTTTCAAGCAGCACATCCAAACCAAGCTCGGCGGCAACCCCGCAGTAATCCTGCAGCTGGCCAACGCCCAACATTGCGGCAATCAGCAACACCGCATCGGCACCAAAGACGCGGGCCTCATAAATTTGGTAGGGATCACAGATAAAGTCCTTGCGCAATAGCGGCAGGGACACCTGCTCGCGAATCAGCCCCAGATAGCGCAAATGCCCCATGAAAAACTGTTGATCGGTCAACACGGAAAGGCAGGTCGCGCCATGTTCCTGATAAATACCGGCAATCTCAAGGGGATCAAAATCGGCGCGGATAACTCCTTTAGAAGGCGAGCCTTTTTTGATTTCGGCAATCAGCGCCGTCCAGCCCGAATCCGCCGCCGCGCCCAGAGCACGTTTAAAACCCCGCGGCAAATCTTCAACATCGCCCACCCGCGCGCGCAAATTTTCCAGGGACATGGCGCGCCTGGCAGCAGCGACTTCTTCTTTTTTGACCGCAACAATTTTATCCAGAATCATGGGGCAATGCTTTCGTAAAATTATCGATTTCGATGGCTCACGCCATCATGAATTTGTCATCCGCACCAAAGACTCCAGCTTAGCCAGAGCCAGGCCGCCGTCGAGGACTTCAGCAATCTGATCCATGCCGTCGGGAATCGAATCGGCCAGACCGGCGGCCACCAGGGCATAGGCGCCATTGAGCACCACAATGTCCCGGCGCGGGCCTTTTTCACCCTGCAGAATGGCCCGGACAATGGCGGCGTTCCGGGTCGCGTCGCCACCCTGCAACTCTTGCAAGGCGCAACGCTTCAAACCAAATTGCTCGGGTTCAATCCGCTCCAACTCGATCATGCCGCCCGAAATTACCGCCACGCTGGTCGGCCCGGTCAGAGTGATTTCATCCATACCGTCATCGCCATGCACCACAAAGCCGCGCTGGCATCCCAGTTCAACCAGCACCCGGGCCAGGGGCTCGACCAGTTCGGCACTAAAGACCCCCAGCACCTGACGATTGGCTCCGGCGGGATTGGTCAGTGGGCCGAGGACGTTGAAAATGGTGCGGATGCCAATTTCGCGCCGCGGACCAATGGCATACTTCATCGCCCCATGCAAGGCCGGGGCGAAGAGGAAACCCACCCCGATTTCATTGATACACTGGGTCACCCGCTCCGGGGTAACATCGAGATTCACCCCGAGCTTTTCGAGCACATCGGCGCTGCCACAGGTTGAAGAAACGCTGCGGTTGCCATGTTTGGCCACCTTGGCCCCGCAGGCCGCCACCGCCAAAGCCACGGTGGTCGAAACGTTGAAGGTTTTGGTACCACTGCCACCCGTGCCGCAGGTATCAATCACCGTTTCGCGGTCGAGATTGATATCTTCGCGATCAATCCCCACCGCGCCGCCGACAGGAATTGGCGTTGCCCGTTCGCGCATCACCCGCGCTGCGCCGGTAATTTCGGCCACGGTTTCGCCTTTCATGCGCAAGGCCGTGATGAAAGATCCAATCTGAGCCGGCGTCGCTTCCCCCCCCATGATCTGGTTCATCACCTCGATCATCTCTCCTTCGCTCAGATGCTGCCCTTGCACCACCTTGTTAATAGCATTTTTGATCATTGTATCGCCTCCCGACTTAAGCGTAAAAAGTTTTCCAACAATTGCAGACCACAGCGGGTCAAGATGGATTCCGGATGAAACTGCACCCCCCACAAGGGAAGCTCGCGGTGCTCCAGCGCCATGATCACCTCGCCATCAGTCCGGGCAGTTATTTTCAGACAGGCGGGAAAGCTGGCCGGTTCGGCAACCAGGGAATGATAGCGCGTCGCTTCAAAGGGGTTATCGATGCCGCTAAACAACCCCTGGCCGTCATGGGAAATCAGGCTGGTTTTGCCGTGCATCAGCTTATCGGCCCGCACCACCCGACCGCCAAAAGCCGCCGCCATCGACTGATGCCCCAGGCAGATACCGAGCAAGGGGATTTTACCGGCAAAATGCTGGATTGCCGCGACCGAAATCCCGGCCTCGGCAGGCGTGCAGGGGCCGGGAGAAATCACCAGCTGCTGCGGGGCCATGGTTTCAATATCGGCCAGAGTCAGCTTATCGTTGCGCACAACTTCGACCTCTTCCCCCAGCTGCAGAAAATACTGCACCAGGTTGTAGGTAAAGCTGTCATAATTGTCGATCATCAGCAGCATAGATTTTGTTCCATGGAATCGTGGACTAAAAACGGAAGAAATTGAACAGAAGTTCTCGTTTATAGAACTTTGCCCGGCGGTAATGCAACCATCTTCAAGAAATCACCCCAAAAAAATCAATGCTGAAAATCCTTGACCTTCGTCCGCGCCCTCGATGGTCTCTGTGGTCTCTGGGGTCAGGCTTGCACTTTTGCAAAGTTGTCCAGCAACCTGGCAAGCGCCTCCAGCTCCTGACGGAGCTGCGGTTGCTTGGCTGCCTGCTCTTTCAAACGTCTGACCGATGAGCTCAGGGTGCTGACGTCCCGGTTCAACCATTTACCCAGCTCGGTTAAACTGGCTGAACTTTTTTCCAGAATCGCCCAGGCCACAAATGCTCGCACCCGGCTTTCTTTGTGGCTGCGACCGGCAAGTTGCAATCGTTCAGCGTCGCAAGCAAAATGCGCGGCCACCAGACGGAGACAGGTGGGCAGGTCGGGGCGGGTCAGGGGTGGCTCTTCGCTCTGCAGCAGGACGTCATTGACAAAACTCTCTTCACCCAATATCCGCGCATCTTTGCTGCCGATCCCGTGAAATTCTTTTCGGTGTCCCAGGGGGATTTGATCGTCGACAAAGCTGGTAAAAATTTTCCGCGCCGCAGATCTTCTCTTCGATAACCGCGACAAAACGGCATCGCAGTTGAGCCAGGGAATCATCTCCTCGCCCAGATAGGCCCGGTAGCTGCTCCATCTGTAGTCCAGGGGATGGGCGACCATGCCGGCACGCACCGGATTCAAATGCAGGTAAGCAACCAGCTGCAGCAGATATTCGTCCTCTTCGATAAGAATGGCCTTGTAGCGCCCCTGGAAGAGATGACCGGTGCGTTGACGGCGCCAGTTGATCCAGCGGGTAAACCGGAAGGAGAGGTTTTGCATGGCCCGCGACAGAGGCGTTTCCCCCACCTGAATGGCGAGGTGGATGTGGTTGTCCATAAGGCAATAGGCAACAACCTGATAGCCGAAACGTTCAACGCCTTCCTGAAGCAACAGAAAAAAGCGATACCGATCCTGGTCGTCACCAAAAAGATCCATGCCGCCATTGCCACGCAGCATGACGTGATAAAGTGCACCGGAATAGTGGATGCGGGGTTTACGAGCCATGGGAGAAGTTTACACGGAATTTCTTAATTTGCAACTATGCAAGCCTGACCCCTTGGTTCATCCGCCCCTCCGGCGGAAAAAGTCACCGCGTAACCATAGGGGCCTTTGTAGGAAATGTCAAAAAATGCTCTGGGCGATAACAGAGGGGTAAAGAGTTTGACTGATGAACTACCGGCCCCCTTGCGGCGATTTATTGCGGAGAGTGTTGCAGATTCGAAAACAGAGGGATTCAGACAGCTGCCGTGAGCTTAATTTTGCCCGACAGAAAGGCAACTTTTTTCAGCCGGCAGCGACGCGCAGAATTCGGTAAAAAAATCTTGACCTGTTCTGCCGTTGCCAATAATATTCATATATTCAATTTTTAAGAAAAG
>JAACTI010000180.1 GCA_009993495.1 Deltaproteobacteria bacterium
TGCTATTATCACAGATCTCAAGCGTTTCGTGCGTCAGGATTCCGCCAGCCCCCTGACGCAAAGTGTTCAGTTGAACGAGGTTGCAACCTCGGCGGCCTCAATGTTGCAATTTGAAATCATGCGGCATACCGATCATTTCTCCCAGGAACTGGCCGAGGATTTGCCCCTCATCCATGGCAGCGCTCAGCAACTGGGTCAGGTGGTGGTAAATTTGTTGATGAACGCTTGCCAGGCTTTGCCGAACAAGGGCTGTGCTGTCTGGCTGCAAACCAGATACAATCAAGAAACGCAGCAGGTTGTTTTGAGTGTGCGCGACCAGGGGGCCGGTTTGGCTAAAGAGGTTCGGGATCATCTTTTCGAGCCCTTTTTTACCACCCGGATTGATTCCGGAGGCACCGGTCTGGGCCTGTCGATCTGTAAAACCATCGTCAAGGATCATGGCGGAGATCTGGTCTTTAGCAGTGAATCCGGCGAGGGGGCAACCTTCTCGCTGCTTTTGCCTGTTCCAAAGAATGAGAGTGGGGAGGACATTGGCTAAATGGTCATTGGTGCGGAAAATATTAAAATTTTACTTGTCGACGATGAGCCTCATATCCTCAAGGTTACTATGCTGCATTTGCAATCGCGGGGCTTTGCCAATGTGATTGGTCTGTCTCAAAGCACCGCGGTTCTCGATTTACTCAAGCAGGAACCTGTGTCCCTGGTGTTGCTTGATCTCAATATGCCGAAGCTCCATGGTCTTGATCTCTTACCCCAGATTGTGGCCAATTATCCGGATATCGCGGTTATTTTGATGACGGCAAATGATGAAATTGAAACTGTCGTTCAGGCGATGAAAATGGGCGCCTTCGACTATCTGGTTAAGCCGGTTGACGTAAATCGTCTCATTGCCAGTGTGCGCAAAGCCGTCGAAATGCGCAGCATGGCGAAAGAACTTTCCTCCCTGAAACAGTATATGCTCGCCGATCGTCTTGATCACCCTGAAATTTTTGAACCGATTGTCACCGGCGACAAAAAAATGCGCGCGCTGTTTCAATACATAGAAGTGGTGGCGCCGACCAACGAGCCGATCCTGATTTCCGGTGAAACCGGCGTGGGCAAGGAACTTTTTGCCCAGGCCATTCACCAGTTGGGGCGTTCGCGCAAACCCTTTGTCGCCCTGAATGTTGCGGGCTTGGATGATAATGTTTTTTCCGATACCCTCTTTGGCCACAAAAAGGGGGCCTTTACGGGGGCGGAATCAAACCGTGACGGCCTGATCACCAAGGCCGCAGGCGGTACGCTCTTTCTTGATGAAATCGGAGATATTCCTCCGGCCTCACAGATCAAGCTGCTGCGACTGTTGCAGGAAAAAGAATACTATCCCGTTGGTTCTGATCTGGTTAAAAAAACCGATGCCCGCATTTTAATGGCCACCAATCGTAATTTGCAAAAGATGATCAGTGAAGGGCAATTTCGCAATGATCTTTATTACCGGTTGTTTGCCCACCAAATTAACATTCCCCCCTTGCGGGAACGCGTTGATGACATTCGTCTGCTCCTGGAGCATTTCCTTGAAATACTTGCGCGCAGGCTGGGTAAAAATAAGCCAACCGTGCCTGGCGAGCTGGTGCAACTCTTGTCGGTTTATCACTTCCCCGGCAATGTTCGCGAGCTGGAAGCTCTGGTCAGTGACGCGTTGATTCGCCATTCGGGGGGGGTGATGTCGATGGAATCTTTTCGGAATGTTATTGGTGAAGATCGGCGCACCTTCCCACGGGCCGATAGCGGCACGTCCGAGATCGAACCTCTCAAGGCTTTTTTTGGGCATTTTCCAACCATGTCGGAAGTTGAAGAGTACATGATCGACGAAGCAATGCGGCTGGCTGAAAATAATCAGGGCACCGCCAGTAATCTTCTGGGGATTGGGCGTCAAACCCTTAACAAACGCTTGAAAAAGCGTGCTTAGGATAAATATCCGGGAAGGAGCTTACGCATGCGCTTTTTATCTCTTTGTCTCATGTCGCTAACGCTTATGGGTGTAACGAACCAGAGCTTTGCCCTGGAAAATCAGGGTCAGGTCTCTTTGATTGCCAATGGTTATACGCGGAGTCTTCAAAACTACACTATCCCCGATTTGCCAGTGCTCGATCACCAGGGCCGGCAACAGACGCTGCAAAACTTGATACAAACGGAAAAACCGGTAATTGTTGATTTTATTTACGCAACCTGTACCACCATTTGTCCCGTGATGTCCGTGGCTTTTTCCAACCTGCAACGGCGCCTGGGAGAAAAAAGCCAGGATGTCGTGCTGATTTCAGTGACGATTGATCCTGAGCATGACACGCCACAGGTACTGAAGGAATATCGTGCAAAATTTTCGGCCAAACCCGGCTGGACGTTTTTAACCGGACAGCGTCGGGATATTGATCGCATCATGCAGTCATTCGATGCTTATTTTCGCGACAAGATGGATCATCAGCCCCTCAAATTCATCAGTACCGGCACGCCGGGTGAATGGGTGCGACTCAACGGCTTTTTAAGCACGCGAGAAATGCTCAAAGAATTGAAAAACGCGCGTCCCGAGCTGAATTTATCGGATGCTGCTTGATTTTTCCTTGACAGCACAACAGCGATTTGGTACTTCAACTCACGCCGACGGCCCCGTCGCCAAGTGGTAAGGCAGAGGTCTGCAAAACCTTTATCACCAGTTCGAATCTGGTCGGGGCCTCCATAAAAAATCAACCAGCCGTAACGGCTGGTTTTTTTGTTACTATGGTTTTTTGTTCGATAGCGAGAGACAAGCTCACCCGGGATAACGGATCTCTTTTGGACTTTTTGACGCCGACTTTGCTGAGTATGACCGTTGTCCTTGCGGCCTGTGCCGGGCTCTTGGCCGGGCTTCTCGGCATCGGTGGCGGCGTTATTCTGGTGCCGTTTTTTCTGTGGTTATTTAAAGAAGCCGGCATGCCCCCGCAACTGATTGTTCACAGTGCCTTCGGCACCAGTTTGTGCATCATCATGCCTACTGCCATCAGCAGCACCCTGGGACATCTGCGGCGGAGGAATGTCGATTGGCACCAAGTGTTTTATTTAGCTCTGGGGGGGGGCTTTGGGGCACTGCTGGGGTCGAGTTTGGCGGCCATGTTGTCTGGCAACATCTTGCGCGCTTTTTTTGGCGTTATGCAGATTGCTATTGGGCTTAAAATGCTGATAACGCCCGCACAACGCGATCTGGCGTCCAGGTTAGAGCCGAAGAGTCTTCATCTGATTCTGGTTGGTTTGGCCGGTGGTTTATTTTCGTCCTTTTTTGGTGTCGGTGGCGGGGTGGTTGCCGTTCCTCTGATGTTGTTACTTCTGCGGATGCAGGTTCAGCGCGCGGTGGGAAATTCGTGTCCCCTGGTTTTTACTTCAGCCTTGTTCGGTACCCTCAGCTATGCTTATCATGGTTTGTCTGTGGCAACAGATTTCCCCTACTCTTTCGGCTATATTAATCTGCTCGTGGTTCTGATTGTTACCCCGATAAGCATGCTCTTTGCGCAGGTCGGGGCGGGTTTGGCTTCACAGGTTGGCCAGCGAAAGCTGGTAGGCGTTTTTGCCCTCTTACTGATTCTGGTGGGGGCGAAATTAATTTTTCAGGGATGAGGCTTGATGACTATGCTGCGAACCGAAGCGGTTGCCGGTCAATTTTACCCCGCGCAGGCCGACAGCTTAAACGCTGTCCTTGACACATATTTTGATCCCGCTCTCCCTCAAGGGTCAGCTCTTGGTCTGATTGTGCCCCATGCCGGCTATGTTTATTCAGGCCATATTGCCGCCTGCGCCTATGCCGCGACGGAAATTCCCGCACAGGTTGTTTTGCTGGGGCCGAATCATCGTGGCGTCGGTGCCGCCGCTGCGGTTTATCCGGATGGCGCCTGGCGCACGCCCCTGGGTCAGGTTCCCGTTGCCGCCGCCCTGGCGACCCATCTGATTGATCACTGTACCTTGCTGGAAGCTGATCGCCTGGCTCACCAGTACGAGCATTCCCTTGAAGTGCAGTTACCTTTTTTACAACATCAGCGGCAAGATGTGCAGATTGTCCCCATTTCCCTCGGACGCGGTAATCTGAATGACTGGTTGCAACTGGGACGGCAGCTGGGACTTGCCCTGCAAAACTGGCCAGGCGAAACACTTTTGATTGCCAGCACCGATATGAATCATTTTAAGTCGGCAGCGCAAACGCTTCGCCTTGACCGTTTGGCGATTGATCACCTGGAGGCTCTAGATCCCGCGGGGCTCTACGCGGTTGTGCATCAGCAGCACATCAGCATGTGCGGGGTGATTCCTGCGGTTGTGCTGCTTGAAGCGACAAACATTCTGGGTGCGTCCAGCTGCCGACTGTTGCGCTATGACCATTCGGGTTCAGTGAATGGCGATTCCGATTCCGTGGTTGGTTACGCGGCCTTGCAAGTTGTTTAAGTTATACTAATTTTTTTTACGAAGGAGTCTTTTCTCATGTCTGGTTTACGTGTTCGCTTTGCCCCCAGCCCGACGGGTTATTTGCATATTGGTGGGGCTCGTACCGCATTGTTTAATTATCTACTGGCCCGTCAGCAAGGCGGACGTTTCATTTTGCGCATTGAAGATACCGACGTTGAACGTTCGACCCAGGAGTCGGTTGACGCTATTCTTGATGCCATGACCTGGCTGGGTATGACCTGCGATGAAGGGCCGATTTATCAGAGCGCGCGTTTTGATCTCTACCGGCAAAAAGTACAGCAGCTGCTGGATGAGGGCAAAGCTTACAAGTGCTATTGCACGGCCGAGGAACTTGAAGCAAAACGCGAACTGGCGGTTGCCGAAGGACGTAAGCCCAAATATGACGGAACCTGTCGTCAGCGCCAGGATCAGCCGGATGCTCCCTATGTGGTGCGTTTTCTGCTGCCCGATCCCGCAGGCGAAGTCAGTTTTGTCGACCGCATCAAGGGCACAATTACCTTTCGCAACGAAGAACTTGACGATCTGATTATTCAACGCACCGATGGCACGCCAACCTACAATTTTGTTGTCGTGATTGATGACGCCGAAATGGCCATCAGCCTGGTGATTCGTGGTGACGATCATATCAATAACACCCCACGCCAAATTCATCTTTACCGGGCGCTGGGCTATGAGGTGCCCGAATTCGCTCATGTGCCCATGATTCTGGGGTCAGATAAAAAACGACTTTCCAAGCGCCACGGCGCGACTTCCGTGATGGCCTACCAGCAGCAGGGTTTTCTGCCCGAAGCCATGCTCAACTATCTGGTACGCCTCGGTTGGTCTCACGGAGATCAGGAAATTTTCAGCATGGAAGAGCTGATTGAACATTTTACCATCGAAGGGGTGGGACGTGCCGCCGGGGTGTTTAATCCCGAAAAGTTGCTCTGGCTTAACAGTCATTATATGAAATCCGGCGACCCCCAGCGGATTGCTGAATTACTCAAGCCCTTCCTGCAGGAGCGCGGGATTGATGTCAGCCGCGGCCCTGATTTGGTTTCAGTGGTCAGAGGATTGCAGGAACGCAGCACCACCCTGGTACAGATGGCCGCAGGGGCTGCCTTCTATTTTACCGATCAACTTGATTTTGATCCAAAAACCCGCAGCAAATTTTTCGTGGAAGACAATCGACAGCTCTTTTCCGAACTCAAGGCGGCCCTGGCGGCCTGCGATAACTTTGTTGAACCTGAGCTGGAAACTGTGTTGCACGCAGTCATTGAAAAACGCGATCTGAAATTCGGTAAGGTTGCACAACCATTGCGTGCTGCCCTTACCGGGGGCGCACCCAGCCCCGGCATTTATGAATTACTTGAAGTGTTAGGCAAAGAGCGTGTATTGACGCGCTTGGAAGCCGCTTTGCAGCAGCTGGGCTGATGCCGCTTGTCCTGGCCGTTTGGCTGGGGTTTTAACGCAGCGTCGGGCCCGTGCTGCGCCTGGGGTAATAATTGGCTTAAAGGAATAAAAATTAAACTGAGAATCAAAAGAATTTCAAACATCATAACCTCGCATCAGTTGGTTGCTTAACCCTGAATACCAGTCTGAGCTCATTCTGTGTCATAAAAAGACACACTCGCAGATATGATGTAATTTCGGAGGTTTACTCCGGCGGTCTTGGGTTAAAATAGCGCTGGGAGTGCAGGATGTTTGCTTGTCGGCTGATTGACAGCTCAAGTGAAAATCGTATACAGTATGCAATGTTTTTCTGAGCGGAAGAGGTTGCCTCCGCGTGAAAGCCTTAAAT
>JAACTI010000181.1 GCA_009993495.1 Deltaproteobacteria bacterium
TACACTCTCTATGCCTGGGCCAAAGACGCTGCTGGTAATGTCTCACTGAGTGCTTCGGCGTCCACGACCGTTTCGAGCTGTACCGAGTCGGCAACGGTTTCCCTGGGCGCCATAACGAATCCGATCACCGGATCGACCAACATCACAGCTGTTCTCGGCGGCAGCGGCGGCAGCGCACCGCAGGTCTCATTTGACGGCACCACCTGGCAGGCGAGTGGGGCGCTCTACACGCCGGGAACTCAGGCGGACTACCCGCAGGATTTCTACGCACGTGCGGTGGGATCCTGCGGTGGATTTATCTATGATCCCGCGAATCCGACGACGATTGCGGTCGATACGCGAACCGACTACCTCGAATCGAACGATGCCAGTGCTGCCCAAGCCGGGATGACGGCCATCACGGTGACCATGAGCTACTGCGGCGATCGCAATGGTACCGGCACTTTCCGGGTTGACTACAAGCTTGCGTCTTCGGGAACCTGGATAGTCGGCTCGCCACAGACTGACGCGGATAACGACGGTACCTACACGACGACCCTGTCGGGCCTCATCGCTGGCGAGATCTACGACATCCGCGTGATCTACGATGATCCGATCGACGGTGTTATTGCCGGCACAGGCACTACCACCCAGACCACCCAGCTTGACCTTATCGCCTGGGCCGACAACCCCATGCTGCACAACAGTAACCGCTTTCCCGGCACCATCAAGCACAGCGGCGATTGGGGAACCGATACCGGTGCCAAGGGGCCGATCGTTTGTGCGACCTGCCATGGCAAAGAAACCGGCAACGTCAAGCGTATCAAAGCCACTATAAGCTTCCCCGATGGCTCAACCATGCCGGGTGGTGGAACCAGCGCAGTTGTCAGCCTGCTGACGGTTGAAGATGGCAGCAGCGACTTTGGTGATGACAGCAACGCGCCGCGCTCCAGCTCGAACCGTGTCTGCGAGGTCTGCCACACTTACGACGCTTCACAAACCGTCGGCGTCAAACAGCACGCCGCCAACCAGTCGGTGGCCGCCGGTCACTACGACAACAGCGATTGTATCAAGTGCCATCAGCATAGTAGCGGCTTCAAGGCCGATTGTACGACCTGTCACGGCAACCCGCCGCTGGTGGCCGCTGACCTGACCGCCACGCTCGACCCGACCAACAGCACTGGCAGCGCCACCGCCGGCAAGCACGACTACCATGTCAACACCAAGGGCTATAGCTGCAACACCTGCCACACCGGTTGGGAAGCCTCCGGCGAAATGCCCAAAAACGGCAACATTAACCTGGGCTTCAATATCGTACTTGGTTCCACTACCGATACCACTGGCACTTATGATGGCCGCAGCACCGGCGGCGGCTACAATGGGGCTGCCGGTACCAGCGTGACCACCGGCAATGGTCTGAGCTGTTCAGCGATTTATTGCCACGGTACGGCCGCACCGGCCTGGGCTGATGCGGGTACTGCCGTTTGTGGTAGCTGTCACGGTGATACCAACGGTATGCCGTCGACCGTAGCAGGCGACGGCGACCTCTCCGGTGCCACCAGTGGCAGCCAGGTTGGCAAGCACCCTGAGCACGTGGTCAACGCCGGCCTGGCGTGCAGCACCTGCCATAAAGACCTCGGCTTCGGCACGCCGGATCACGTCAATGGTCAAGTCGATATCTGGTTCGATACCGCCCAGGCCGGCGCCAGCGCCACCTACAACAACGGCACCAATACCTGTAGCAACCTCAGTTGCCACATCAGCAAGGTCTGGGATACCGCCACGCCGGCTTCCTGCGACATGTGTCACGGCTATCCGCCGACCTCGACCACCCTGCATGCTTCTGGGGCGACGCCGGTTGACCACAGTGCCGCCAATATTGTCGGCAAGCACAGTGAGTGTAATCTTTGTCATGGTTACAGCCAGGCCAATGGTATTACCGATAACACCGGCAACGGCGGCGATGCCTACCAGGTCAGCTACCACCGTGACGGCAACATCGAGATGAACGGCATTTCGGCGCCAGATAACAGCCAGAGTGCCCAGTACGACCAAACCACCTGGGGTTGCGCCAAGGCTTGCCACGCCAACGATGGCGCCCACCAGCTCTCGGACAGCGGCCTGACGGTGCAGCTGCATGAATACGGCAGCGGTTCCTGTACCGGTTGCCACGACGGCAGCGGTGCTGCCGGAACCGCAACCAGCATCAGCAACACCAGTGCCCATGCTTTGTCGTCCACTGGTTTGAACTGTGAAGACTGTCACGGTAGCCATGGTGGCGGCACCATTGAAATCCCCAACAACCCGATGGTCGGCATCAACTACACGGCCAATGGCGAAACCGGCATTGCCCTGGGTGTTGCCGGCACCGCACCGGGCGCTACCGAAGCCGAAATTTGTTGGAACTGTCACTCCACCAGCGCCTCCTTTACCGGAGATGGCGAATTCGGTGTGAACAACAAAGCCAACACCGGCAGCATGTCTTATAATTATGGCACTCTGTCAACGTCTAACTGGACGACCGCAACCTGGACTTCAGGGACGGCCTCCTTCAGTTACAAGTCGGGTGCAATTCAGTCGACTCACACTGCGAATCCGAGTGTGACCGACGCCAACACCACGACCAACGGTCAGGGAGGTCGAACCGAATCGCCGAATAACGTTGGTGATATCCGCTGCTCGTATTGTCACGATGTTCACGACCTTAATCGGGCGACGGGTGATAGCTTAACCGGCCAGCCATACCTGCGCGGCACCTGGATGGGCAACCCCTACAAAGAGGACGGTGCTCCGCAATCTGGCACCGCCTATACCAACAGCAACAAATGGGGTGCCGTGCCGCGTGGCTCCAACGCCACGACCATGCAGATGGGAGGCTACTGGATCGATCAGAACAGCGGCAACCCGACCACCGGTTGGACCCTGTCCTCCTCGGCCGGCCTCTGTACCCTCTGTCACGGCACCAACGTCAACGGCATGGATCAGAAGACCGGGGAGAGCCTGTGGGTCGGCACAAACGGCCATGCCAATGCGGTCATCGGCGGTACCGGTACCGGTGCGGCGAACATCTATGATGCTCGTGGGGGCGCTTCTGGTTACAACAACAACCCCTATCAGCACTTCCAGGGCATGACTGACCCCGCTGATAATGGCAAATGGGGTTTCCGCTCTGCCAACAGCAATGCGGCGCGTTATCAGCCATTACTGGCAAACAGTAACACCAGGCCGCGCATGATGAATACCGACAACTGGGGTGTTGACGAGACCGGCGGTCAAACCCAGAGTCAGTACCATAAGTTCAGCTGCTCGAAGTGTCACAACCCGCATGCTTCGCGCCTGCCGAAGTTGATGATTACCAACTGTCTCGATACCAAGCACAATACCTGGGACAATGGCTATCAGCTCAATGCCAAGTCGGGCAACAATCTGAACCGTTCGCTGTCAAACTGGACCAGTGCCCAGAACTGCCACCGCCGCGGCGGAGTCGATCCGAGTGATACCCGCGCTGATGCGGCTGGTGTTGGCGCCGGCTGGAACCTGGTCACCCCCTGGTAATGAGTCGATCTCCTCAGTGATGTTTGCTGAGCATTTTGAAAGGATGAAAAGTGAATCGTTATCAAAAACCGAAAGTGGTGGGTAGCAGTAACGTCCATCCCTGCTAGCCAAAAAAGGCCGGGCCGAGAGCAATCTCGGCCCGGCCTTTTTTACGCGATTCGCGATTGTGCGTTTTGTCATCTTCTCTCATAATGGCGCCATGCGACTGAAATTCATCAATAGAAACCTGGTGGCCCTGTTTTTTGGCCTCTTGCTGATTGTTCTGATTGAATGTGCCATGGCGCTTTTTCAGGTATTGCCCTTGGCCGAGCAGGATCCCTTCGTTGGTTTTAGCGAAACCTCGCCGCTTTTTGTGGAAGAAAGTTCGGGGAACTTCATTGTCAACCCTGCCAAGTCGGCCTATTTCAATACCCCGCAATCCTTCTCAATGCCCAAGCCGGCCGGGGTTTTTCGCATCGTGGTGTTCGGGGGGTCGACAACTTACGGGCGCCCCTATCGGCATCAGACATCCTTCGGTGCCTGGCTGGAACGTTTGATCGAGCACTATTCCGCCAATGTCAATGTCGAGGTGATCAACGCCGGCGGCATCTCCTACGCCAGTTATCGGGTGCGGCGGTTAATGACTGAGATGTCGGCCTATGACCCGGACCTGTTCATTGTTTACACCGGGCATAACGAGTTTCTCGAAGCACGTACTTTTGCCGCACTGCGTGAACAACCGGAAGTCATCCGAAAATTGCGCAGCTTTGCCCATCACTCACGGCTCTATTCGTCCCTGGCCAGGATCCTGGGTAAGGTAGCGAGCCCTGGAGACAGACTGACAACCTTTGGTGATAAGGTCGACGCGACGCTGGAACGGATCGGCGGCCCGGAACTTTATCACCGTGATCCGTCATTTCGTCAAGGCGTCATCCGCCAATATCAACATGAGATTGCAGCGATGGTTCGCTTCTGTCAGAAACGCGAGATTCCCCTGATTCTGTCCACCCTGCCGGTCAACCTGTCGGGCATTGCGCCGTTTAAATCAGAGCACGCCGCCGGGCTTGACTCCGCGGCGCTGATGGCTTGGCAAACGGCATTTGAGAGCGGTCTTGCTGCCTTGGCTGACAAGCGACCACAACAAGCGCTCAACGCCTTTGCTGAAGCAGACGCTCTCGATTCCGGCTACGCTGAACTTCATTACCGCAAAGGCCAGGCCTATTGGCAGCTTGGCCAGGCGCACCAGGCCTACCTGTCT
>JAACTI010000182.1 GCA_009993495.1 Deltaproteobacteria bacterium
CTAGCTTATGTGCTCAAAACCTACCAGCAACCGGCGTTGATCGAAGAGTTCATTGCTGGGCGTGAATTGAACGTCACGGTGCTGGGCGGCGAAAAACTCAGGGCGCTGCCCCTGGCCGAAATCGTTTTTGACTCCGGCCTTGAGCGGCCGATGGTCTGCTTTGACAGCAAGTGGCGCCCCGACAGTCCAGCTTTTAAGGGGACTCGCCCCGTGTGTCCGGCCAATCTCGGCGCCAGAGAACGTCTGCTGGTTAACCTGGTGTCCATGCGGGCGGCGCGGCTGCTTGGCTGCCGCGACTACGCCCGCGTTGATATCCGTCTGCGTGATTCAACCCCTTATATTCTTGAAGTCAATGCCAACCCCGACATCTCTCCCGACGCCGGAGTCGCCCGGGCTGCGGCTGCCGAAGGTTTGACCTATCCCCAACTGATTGAGCGTATTCTGCTGAACGTCAGCAGGCGCAGAAAGGCTGTTAATGCGAACACTTAAACCTGACGACCTGCCGCAGCTGGCGCAACTGCTGGCCAAGCTTGCGGCCCAGGGCTCCTTCACCACCGCTGAGGTCAGCTGCGCGCTGGAGCTGCTGCAGATCGTCATCGATCAACCCGCCCAGCAGGATTATCTGGTGTTGGTCGCCGAAAAGGCCGGGATCGCGGTCGGTTATGTCCTCTACGGCCCGGTGCCCCTGACCAGCGGCAACTTTGATGTCTACTGGATCGCCACCGATCCGGCTGTTCAGGGCGACGGCTATGGTCGTCGGTTGATGGAAGCGGCCGAAGAAGATATGTGCCGGCGCGGTGCGCGGATGATCTGCCTCGAAACATCGTCCCAGGGTTCCTATGCGCGCACCCGCAGTTTTTACGATAACGCCGGTTACACGCAGGAATCAGTGATTGCCGATTTTTATGTGCCCGGCGATGACCGCATCACTTACGTCAAACGTTTCAGCTGAGCACAGGGGGAGCAACGATGGAATCCTGGCAGGAACTGTTGAAAAAGAGCATCACCGATCCCACTGATCTGGCCCGCAGTTTCGGGCTTGACCCGGAACCGCTGCGCGTAGTGGCCGCGCGCTACCCCATGCGGATCAATCCCTATTATCTGAGTCTGATTCGCGAAGTCGGCGATCCGATCTGGAAGCAAGCGATTCCCGATGCACGGGAACTGCACGACTCCGCCTGCCATATCGATCCCCTCAATGAGGAGAACCAGAGCCCGGTACCGAACCTGGTGCATCGTTACCCCGATCGGGTGTTGTTTATGATCAGCTCAACCTGTGCCATGTACTGCCGCTTCTGTACGCGCAAGCGCAAGGTGGGCTGTGCCGAGATGGCAATAACCGACAAAAGCATTGCCACCGGGATCGACTATATCCGTGAGCATCCGGAAATTCGCGATGTCATTCTGTCCGGGGGTGATCCGCTGCTGCTCAGCGATGGCCGCCTCGACAGCATCCTTTGCCGTCTGCGCGCCATTCCCCACGTGGAAATCATCCGCATCGGTTCGCGTGTACCGGTGGTATTGCCCCAGCGTATCACCCCCAGTCTGGTGCGGGTGCTGCGCAAATATCATCCCCTTTATCTGAATACTCATTTCAATCACCCGTCTGAAATTACCGCGGAATCGGCCGCCGCCTGCGCTCGCATGGCCAATGTCGGCATTCCCCTGGGAAATCAGACCGTCTTGATGCGCGGCGTCAACGACGACCCGTTGGTGATGCGCCGGCTGATGCAGCAGCTGCTGCAAATTCGGGTGCGGCCCTATTATATTTATCAGGCCGATCTGGTGCAGGGTACCGACCATTTTCGCACCAGCGTTGAAGAGGGACTTGAAGTGATCAAGGCCTTGCGTGGCCATACCTCGGGGCTGGCGGTACCGGCCTATGTGATTGACGCCCCCGGCGGCGGTGGCAAGATTCCATTGTTGCCCGACTATCTGCAACAGCTTGGCAGTGAAGTTATTTTAAAAAATTATCGCGGTGATATTTACCGTTACAGTAATGCGGCCCCGACCGTGATTCCGGTGGTAACCTAATGAGAGGCACTCAATAGCTGATGGCGTCGCACAAAAAAGCTTGCTCGCGCAAAGCCGCAAAGAAGGGCAAAACCCTTTTAGAGTAAAGAGGCAAAAAGACCCGATTAAACTGGAGAAAAAATAAAAGTTTTGGTCTGAATTTAAGCCATAAGACCTTGGGCTTTCTCTGCGGCTTTGCGCCTCTGCGCGAGGTGCCCTTGAATCTCAAAGGTCATTTTTACTCAAAAATTATACTGAACAGTTACCTCCAAAGAAGGACAGAAAATGTTTCGGATCCGGCGTATTTTTGATACCCAGCTCGCAGCCGACAGGCTTATTATTGAGCAGATTCAGACAATTATGCGCGAACAGTTTCCCGATCTCGATCCGCACGATATTGAAAAACTGCCGCAGCAGCTGACCAATCCCGTTAAACACCGCTTTCGTGCCAGCCTGTATGTCGCCGAAGGTCGGCGGCGTTTGGTGCAGGGCTTTGCCTTGCTCTTGCATGAACCCGATCTGGGTTTTGATTATCTTGATTACATTTCGGCCGCTTCGAAAATGACCGGTCGCGGCATTGGTGGTGCCTTGTATGAGCGCTTGCGCGGCGACGCTTTTGCGCGCGGCAGTCGGGGGCTGTTCTTTGAATGTCTGCCCGATGATCCGGCCTTGTGCGCCGATGCTAAACAGCGGGCTCAAAATCGTGCGCGGCTGAAATTTTATGAGCAGTACGGCGCCTTGCCGCTCAGCGGCACCGCCTACGAGACGCCGGTCAAGCCCGGCGATGAAAGCCCGCCCTACCTGGTCTATGATCCCCTTGGGCGTGAGCAGCCCCTGATCCTTTCCCAAACCCGTGCCATTGTGCGCGCGATTCTTGAACGCAAATATCGGCATTATTGCCCACCGGCCTATGTCGAGATGGTGGTCAGCTCCATCGTGGATGATCCCGTGCGCTTGCGTCAACCGCGCTACGTGAAGGCGCCACCGAGAAAGCCCCTGTCGCTCGGAGCCTGTGCCGAAGACCAGAAAATTCTGCTGGTGGTCAATCAGTTGCATGATATTCATCATGTGCGTGAGCGTGGTTATGTTGAGTCCCCGGTGCGCATTCGTTCTATTCTGCGCGAGATTGAGCCCAGTGGATTATTTACCCAGGTCAAGATGAAAAATTATCCTGAAAAACATCTGCACCGGGTTCATGATTCCGGGTTCTTGCGTTACCTGAAAACCGTCTGTCTTGGACTGCCGGAAAAGGAAGCGGTCTATCCCTATGTTTTCCCCATTCGTAATCAGACCCGGCCGCCTCTTGATCGGGCGGTGCGCGCCGGTTACTACTGCATCGATACCTTTACACCCCTGACCGCCAATGCCTATCCTGCGGCACGCTGTGCGGCCGATTGCGCCTTGACTGCCGCCGCCGGCCTGCTGACCGGTCAGCGACTCGCGTATGCCCTTGTGCGCCCCCCCGGCCATCATGCCGAGCGCCGGGTCTACGGTGGTTTCTGTTACATGAATTCCAGCGCCGTGGCCGCCGAGTTTCTCGTTGCTCAGGGGCGGGTCGTCGTGCTGGATCTGGATTACCATCATGGCAATGGCACCCAGGATATATTTTATCAGCGGGACGATGTGCTCACCCTGTCGATCCACGGTCACCCCAATATCGCTTATCCCTATTTCAGCGGCTTCGAAGATGAAACCGGCGAGGGCCAGGGGCTGGGTTTCAATCAGAATTTTCCCCTGGGCGAAGAACTGGACGCTGCCGGGTATCACAAGGTTCTGCAGCGGGCGCTGCGCAGGGTCATAAAATTCCGCCCGCAGTTTCTCGTGATTGCTATGGGTTTTGACACTGCCAAGGGCGACCCGACCGGAACCTGGAATCTGGTCAAGGAAGATTTTTTCACCAGTGGCAAAATGCTGGGGAAGCTGCGGCTACCAACCCTGGTTGTTCAGGAAGGCGGTTACGACAGCCGCGTGCTTGGCATCAACGCCCGCCATTTTTTCAAAGGTCTCTGGTCGGGTACTTACCTGGATTAGGCCTCTCTACCTTCTTGAATACTTATCATGGATGTCCTTTCTAATAAGCACGCCAAATCACGTGCCCACCCTGTTCCTTGTCACCCGCACATGTGGACGGTAAAGGAGCAACCCTATTGCTGCAAGAGCCGCGAACGCTGCTCCAGCAATGAATGTCGCCGATGGCCCGAACAGAGTCCACAATGACCCTGCAATGACACTTGCCAGCAAGAGTGCTCCGCCACTAACCAGATTAAAAATACCGAAGGCCGTGCCGCGCAGATCAGCCGGTGCAGTATCGGCAACAAGTTTCGCGAGCAACCCTTGGGTGAACGCCATATGCAGGCCCCAGAATGCCGCGCCAAGTAATGCCATCACCGCTGACGTTGCTAACGCCAACACAACGTCAGCGGTGATGAGTATCCCCAGCCCGCATAAGAGAAGAATTCTTGGTGAACATCGATCGGCCGCCGCACCTGCCGGATAGGCAAACAGGGCATAGACAACATTCATCACAATCATGATTACGGGTACGAAACCAATGGCCAGGCCGACGTCCTGAGCACGTAGAATCAGAAACGCCTCACTAAAACGAGCGAGAGTAAATACTGCTCCGAGCGCAACAACAAGCCAGTACCGCAACCGCAAGCGTCTGGCATTATTAAACGTCAGGAGATTTCTATAAGGGGCGACATGGTTC
>JAACTI010000577.1 GCA_009993495.1 Deltaproteobacteria bacterium
GTCGGGCGGGTCGAGTTGCAGGCAACTGCGGGTGATGCGGGTTTCCATAATATTGATGGATGCGAGCATCAGTTCGAAAATATTGGGAGTTGGTTCTTCTGACCACCAGTTGCGTACGTATTTAAGCGCCGGATTGTCAAGAGACTGGAGTTTGAAATTCAGCCAGTCCATGGCCTCCTCAAGTTTGGTCGGTGGTGTCTTGTCAGCCGCCTTAGGTTCCAGATGGGATGCCCTGAGATCAGGTGCTTTGCCATTGATGATGTCGTGGTTCAGATCGACGGCAATGGTGCGTTTGGCGCCCATTTTGCGCAGGGCACTGACCGGCACCGGATTGACCAGCCCGCCATCGACCAGCAACAGCCCCTGATGATGGGTGGGGGTAAAAATTCCCGGCACCGAAAAACTCGCGCGCACCGCGTCAATGACATCGCCGTGGGTTAAACGAACTTCGGCACCGTTTTCTATGTTGGTTGCAACGGCCAGAAAGGGCAGGCGCAGATCTTCTATGTTTTTGGTGTTAACATAGCCGCGGACAAAATCGGTGATTTTTTTGCCGTCAATCAGCCCCGATTTAGGAAAAGTCAGATCAAAGAAATAGGCAATTTTTTTCCAGGTGAATTCCGAATAAGCTTGGGCCAGGGAATCCAGGTTTCCCGCCGCATAAACGGCGCCGACCAATGCGCCGATGCTGGTGCCGGCAATGTAGTCGATGGGAATGTCGGCCTCTTCAAGGGCACGAATGACGCCGATATGGGCCAGTCCGCGCGCCGAGCCACTGCCCAGGGCCAAACCGACGCTGGGTTTTTTCCTGCCGAACCAGGTGTTTATACGGTCAATAGGCATGGTTGTCAGTACCGGTTGTGATGCAGTTTATGCCAGGCAAGGGTTTCCCTGGCGTGGCCGTCAAGGGCTTGCTGCGGGTAGCCGAAGCCAAGGATAATCGGCACTTCCAGTTCAGCAGGAATGCCGAGCAGCTCGCGCAGATAGTCGGCGGCGGAACGATTTTCATCATGTTGCCGCAGGCGTAATTGTCCCCAGCAACTTTTCAGCCCCAAGCTTTCAGCGGTCAACTGGGCAATGATTGCGGCAATGGCGCTGTCTTCAATCCAGACATCACTCGCCTGCGGATCGGCGACAATTACCAGGGCCAGGCGAGCGCTCTTCATGAACGCCGTGCCATGGGCTTTGCTGGCCGCGAGCTTTTCGATCAGATTCTTGTCTTCAACAAAAATGAACTGGCAGGGCTGATTATTGCGCGATGTCGGCGCGCGC
>JAACTI010000183.1 GCA_009993495.1 Deltaproteobacteria bacterium
GGTCAGGGGTTCCTTGGCCTGTTGCTGCTGATATTCGAAGAGCGCTTCTTCACAGGGGAAAATGCTGGCGTAAACCTCCTCGGCGGTGTCACTGACCTTGTGACCGTAGACCATGATTTCAGCAATAAACGGACTGTTCAGTAGCTGGTTTTCGATTTCTTCAGGGTAGACATTCTTGCCATTGGGGGTGACGATGAGGTTTTTGACCCGCCCGCAGATAGAAAGCATGCCCTCTTCATCAATTTTGCCCAGATCTCCGGTGCTGTACCAGCCGTCGTGGAGCACTTCGTTGGTGGCCTTTTCATTTTTATAATAACCCAGCATCACATTGGGCCCGCGCACTTTAATTTCCCCCGCACCTTCGTTGTTGGGATTTTCAATTCTGACTTCTACTTGTTCAAGGGGCAAGCCGACGGTGCCGGGTTTTAAGTGGTCGGGAGGTTCGGCTGAAATGACCGGCGAGGTTTCGGTGATACCGTATCCCTGCAACAGGGTCAGGCCCAGAGCCTTGAAACCATGGGCCACCGCCGGGTCAAGGGCAGCGCCTCCGCTGACAAAAATTGTCTTGCGGCCGAAGCGTTCCTGAACCTTGCTCGTGACAATTTTGCGCGTGAGGGGCAGCTTGTAAAGCAACCGCGAAAGGGGTTTCTGTTGAATATTTTTCATCACCCGGTCAAAGAGCAGGCGGTAAACAGCGGGCACGCCGAGGAGAAAAGTGGGTTTAACCTCATTCAGATTGTCGCCCAGTTTTTTGATGGATTCGGCAAAACTGATTTTACCCCCCAGGGAAAGGGGCAGCAAAACACCGCAGACCTGCTCAAAAACGTGATTGATCGGCAGAAAAGACAGGGTATGAATACTGCTGTCGAGTTGAAACTGTCGGCTGACGGCCGTAATGTTGCTGACAATATTCTGGTGACTGAGCATCGCCCCCTTGGAACGGCCGGTGGTGCCGGAGGTGTAGAGGATAACGGCGCAGTCCGAGGGTTTGTGAGCGGGGACAGGCAATGTTGCCTGTTGATCGAATTCGGCGAGAAAGTAAAGGCGTTTAGCCTGGCGCAGACGGTCAAAGACCGCCATATCGAGCCCTTGAACCGCGGGCTCAGGTGGATAGCTATTTTTTGCTGCACCTGGTTTTTGTTGGATCCGGTCAAGCAGATCGGCACTCTGTTGCCGGAGGGCCGTATCGAGTTGGGGCTGGCTGCCCAGTTGCTGAAGAAGTTGCGTCAGTTCTTGGAACAACTGATCGTCGGCGGCGGAGCTTTGCTGCCGACCGGGGTTAATGTCAATCAGGATAATTTTTTCTAACTGGGGCAAATCGTCAAGAATTTCGAGCAAAAGATCCAGCTGCGGGCGGGCGACAAAAATCATGCGGGTTTCTGAATCGGCCAATATATGTCTCAGCTCCGCGGCTTTAAGTTCTTTGTCGACGGGGACAACGACTCCACCAGCCCGCAAAATCGCCAGATAGCTCGCGACCCATTCAGGTGACGAAGGTGCCAGAATCGCCAGGTGTTGCTGGTTTTTCATTTCCAGGCGGCCGAGGCCCGCAGCAATCAATTCAACCTTGGCCCACAACTCGGCATAGCTGGTGTCGACCCAGGTCCCCTGGCTTTTGTGCTGCAAGGCGCAGCGCTGCGCATGACGTTCACAACTCTTGGCAATAAATTCAGAAATTGTTTGCACGATCAAGACTCCATTCCGCGGGCAAGCGACGTATGAATTATATTAAGGCCGAAAAAAAACTTCTTGCAGATATAACGGTATTTTGAATTTAGCGTCATTTGTCCTCTGAGGGCAAGCAGATAGTCGCAGGGGGCGCAAATCTCGCTGATCTTGCTGAACTTGCTGGTGTATGAATTTGCTTGACACTTCTGGAAATGGTCTGGTAAAAAGGCGCCCGTTGGTTTGCAGGCGCGTAGCTCAGTGGGAGAGCACTACCTTGACACGGTAGGGGTCGGCGGTTCAATCCCGCCCGCGCCTACCAGGCCGACTCGAGTGGTTGACCAGACATTCCACCCCGAGGCATCGCATGATGCCTCTTTTCGTTTCGGGAGCTGTCCGTCTTATGTCGAATATCGCGATTGAACTGCCGGATGGATCGGTGAAAGATGTTCCTTCCGGCACGACCTCCGCAGAAATTGCCCGCAGTATCAGTGAAGGTCTGGCGCGGCAGGTGCTGGCTGCACGTTTTAACAACCAGCTGCTTGATCTTGCTGCGCCCTTAACGCAATCGGGCTCCCTGGTCTTGATTACGCCCGGTGCACCTGAAGCCTTGGGAATTCTGCGCCACTCCTGTGCCCATTTGATGGCCCAGGCGGTGAAAGAGCTTTACGGTCAGGATGTACAGGTCACCATTGGGCCGGCGATTGAGCAGGGTTTTTACTACGACTTTTACAGCGATAAAAAGACCTTTGCGCCCGAAGATTTCGAAATTATCGAAAAGAAAATGGCCGAACTCGTCAAGGCCGATTTGCCGATTACCCGCGAGGAAATCAGTAGCCAGGCGGCGATTGAACTCTTTCGCGCCATGGGTGAAACTTACAAGGTTGAACTGATCGAAGATCTGGGGGTCGAGCAGGTGAGTTTGTACCGTCAGGGGAATTTTGTCGACCTGTGCCGCGGGCCGCATTTGCCGCGCACTGGTTTGATCAAGGCTTACAAGTTAACCAGCGTTGCGGGGGCCTACTGGCGCGGCAGTGAAAAAAATGCCATGTTGCAGCGTATTTATGCCACGGCCTTCACCGATAAAAAAGAATTGAAGTTGCATCTTGAGCGGCTGGAAGAAGCAAAAAAACGCGATCATCGCAAACTTGGTCGCGAGCTTGATCTTTTTTCGTTCAGCGAAGAAGCGGGTTTGGGGTTGGTTATCTGGCATCCCAAGGGGGCTCTGCTGCGCACGATCATCGAAGATTTCGAACGCAAGGAACACTTACGCCGTGGTTATGATTTAGTTGTCGGCCCGCAGATCCTGAAAACCGAATTGTGGAAGACCTCGGGCCACTACGAAAATTACCGCGAGAATATGTATTTTACCGAGATCGACGAGCAGGGTTACGGCATTAAGCCGATGAACTGTCTGGCCCATATGTTGATCTATAAATCAAAAATTCGTTCTTACCGTGATCTGCCCCAGCGTTATTTTGAGCTGGGTACGGTTCACCGCCATGAAAAATCGGGGGTGCTCCATGGCTTATTGCGGGTACGCGGCTTTACCCAGGATGATGCCCACATTCTCTGCCGTCCCGATCAGATCGACGCCGAAGTTAAGGGCGTGATGCAGTTTGTTCGTGATGTCGCCGAAATTTTTGGCTTTGAATATTGCATGGAGCTGTCAACCCGGCCGGAAAAATCTATTGGCAGTGACGCCGACTGGGAGCGTGCAACCCATGCTTTAAGCAGTGCCCTTGATGATATTGGGCTGGAATATGAGATCAATGAGGGGGATGGTGCATTTTATGGCCCCAAGATTGATGTCAAGCTCAAGGATGCCCTTGACAGGCAATGGCAGTGTGCTACAATCCAGTGCGATTTTACCCTGCCCGAACGGTTTGAGTTAACCTACATCGGGTCAGATGGAGAAAAACACCGGCCGGTCATGCTGCACCGGGTGATTCTGGGTTCGATTGAACGCTTTATCGGGGTTTTAATTGAGCATTATGCCGGTAGTTTCCCCCTTTGGCTCTCGCCGGTTCAGGTCGTTATCGTTAATGTGACGGACAATCAGCAAGAATATGCCAAGCAGGTTGAATCTCAGCTGCGTGAGGCCGGCGTTCGTGTGCAGGCCGATTTGCGCAATGAAAAACTGGGCTTCAAAATTCGCGAAGCCCAGATGGGCAAGGTTCCCTATATGCTGGTCATTGGTGATCGCGAGATGGCCGAAGCTAAGGTCACGCCACGTTTCCGTGATGGCAGTTCGCTGGAAACCCAGGGAATCGAAGAATTTATTCAATTTATTTTCAACGAAGCAGCTCTGCATCATTAAAAGTGCGCTGTCGCTTTTGTGGTGCTGTTTGTGTTGTAACCGAAAATGGGTGTGGTCATCACACCCTTGCGTAACACAGAAAAAGGAGGCCGTCCCATAGCTAAGCCGGAGACAAACATCAACGACGCCATTCGCGCACCCCAATTGCGAGTGATTGACGACGAAGGAAACCAGCTGGGCATTCTTAGCAAGGCACAGGCTCTGGCGGTTGCAACCGAACGTGCTCTTGATCTGGTTGAAGTTTCACCCCAGGCTGACCCTCCGGTTTGCCGTATCATGGACTTCGGCAAGTACAAGTATCAGCTCGCCAAACGGGCCTCTGAAGCACGTAAGAAGCAGGTGCGGGTTGAAATCAAAGAAGTCAAAATGCGGCCTAAAACCGATGATCATGACTTTGATTTCAAAATTAAACATGCGCGCCGTTTTCTTGAAGAGGGCAACAAGGTCAAGCTGACTATCATGTTCCGTGGTCGTGAAAACGCTCACCCGGATCAAGGTCTTAAGCAACTTGACCGGGCGGTCGAGGCTTTGCAAGATCTGGGACAGGTCGAATCACGCCCCAGCAAGATGGGTCGTTTTATGACCATGGTGATCGGGCCGAAAAAATAGCGCATAAGAAGCAAGTCTCAATATAACGCCGACATAAATAGCGTCCGATCCTGATTATCGGGTGCCGAGAACTGTACAGGAGAAGAAGACCATGCCAAAAGTAA
>JAACTI010000578.1 GCA_009993495.1 Deltaproteobacteria bacterium
TGAAAAAGAAAGAAATCGAATCCTTTGAAGCCAAATATGGATTCAAGCCCACCACCATCGGGGTGGCCCTTGACGCTCTGGCGGTTTTTGTTAACAAGGATAATCCCCTCGACAACCTGACGATGACGCAGATTGATGCGATTTTTTCCAAAACACGCAAGCGCGGCGCGGCTGAAGACATTACCACCTGGGGTCAGCTGGGTTTGGGGGGCGATTGGGCCAACCGCCCGGTAAGTCTCTACGGACGTAATTCGGCGTCAGGAACCTATGGGTTTTTTAAAGAGCATAGCCTGAAAAAAGGTGATTACAAAGATACGGTTAAGGAACAGCCGGGCAGCGCTTCAGTGGTGCTGGGCGTGACCGAAGACAAGGCCGGTATCGGTTACTCCGGGCTCGGGTATGTCACGTCTGGAGTCAAGGCCCTTGCCCTGGCTGCCAAAGAAGGCGCGCCGGTTTACGCGGCTGACTACAAAAATGTTCTGAGCGGCAAATATCCCCTGGGGCGCATGCTCTATATCAATGTCGTGAAAGAGCCGAACAAGCCGCTACCGACCTTGGTAAAAGAGTTCTTGACGTTTGCCCTGTCGAAAGAGGGTCAGGAGATTGTGGTCAAAGACGGTTACTTACCCCTGCCTGCCGCCCTGGCCAAAAAACAGCTGGCGCTGCTCGACTAATTCGCATAAATTCTGTTATTTTTTGCGTCCGATTCGTCCTGCCCTTGTGGGTGAGGACGAATCGCGTTTTTGTTTTTCGCGGGGTCATTAATGAATCCAGCCTTTCTGAAAAAGATCAAACGCAACGATCGTTTGGCACACTGGGCGATCACGGTTGGTGGTCTGGCGATTATCTTCTGTGTCATTTTTATCCTGGTGCTGATTGTCGAAGTTTCCTTGCCGCTGTTCCTGACCCCCGACGCCAGCCAGGTGATCACCCTCAAAGGGGCACCCGCAAATGCGGCTGAAGCTGTACTGGCGATCGGCATGGACGATTATCTGGAGACGGGTTACACCATCAACACCCGTGGAGAGGTGGGTTTTATCCGTTTGAATGACGGTCAAACCCTCGACACCGTCACGCTGGTGCCCCCGGGTGAATCGTCGCGCCTGGTCGCGGTAGAAAACTATGGGCGGTTGAATCACGTGCTGCGCTGGCAAGATGGAGCGGTCAGTATTGAGCAAGTGACCTTCGTCCCTTTCTATGACGAAAC
>JAACTI010000184.1 GCA_009993495.1 Deltaproteobacteria bacterium
CAGAGTTTTATACACCTCCTGCATTGTGCGACTGTTGCCCACAATTGTGTGGCCCGGGCTGTTTTGGCGCTGGATTTCGTCGCGCAGACGGTCGAGCTGGCCGGAAATTTTCGCGGTGTTGCGGGCCTTGATGAGAATGGCCTCCAAGGCCTCAAGATCAAAGGGTTTGGTCAGGTAGTCAAAGGCTCCGTGCTTCATGGCCGCTACCGCATTTTCCATGGTCGCTTCTGCGGTCATAATTACGACCAGGGTGCGCGGGCTTTCCTCCTGCATGAGACGCAGGAGTTCCAGCCCTTGCAGCCCGGGCATTTTTATGTCGAGCAACGCCAGATCGTAAGACTTTTTACGCGACAACTGGCGTGCCTGGAGGCCATTTTCGGCTAAATCAACATGAAAACCTTGTTTTTTAAGCGATTTATCAAGAACCCAACGCATGCTTTCTTCGTCGTCGGCGACCAGAATATGACGGATAGACATAATTTTTCCTTTAAATATTTCAGCAGCGAAAGAGTGGCAATGAAACGGCAAATGAACAGCCACCGGAGGAATGGGCACTGAGATTGATGAGCCCTTGATGGTCATTCACAATTTTCTGGCAGGTCGCAAGCCCCAGCCCCGTACCACCCTGCTTGGTGGTGTAAAAGGGAGTAAACAGGTGTTTCCGTTCTTCGGCAGAGATGCCTGGGCCATTGTCTTCGATCAAAACTTTTACCAGGGGAATGCGGCGACCGCCGCTCGGGCCAAGATGATAATCGGCGTCGATGCGCGTCGAAACCCAGACCTTGCCCTTTGGGGCGACGGCTTCGCCGGCATTTTTGATCAGATTAAGAAAGAGTTGTGCCAATAATTTAGGATCACCCTGCAGCGGTGGAATGCTCGGATCCAGGCTGAGGGCAAAATCAACCTGCTTGGTGGCAAAGGCCTGACGCTGCAACAGCAGGGTTTCATCCAGAATCCGCGCCAGGTTGACCTGATGATGCAGTTCAACTTTTGAATGGGAAAGACCGAGCAACTCTTCAATCAAATCATTGACCCGATCGGTTTCACGAATCATGACCTGCGGGTATTCGATCAAGGGATGATCCGCTCCGAGCTCCATTTTCAGTAATTGGGCTGCCCCCCGAATGCCCCCCAGGGGATTTTTGATTTCATGCGCCAGGCCCGCCACCATGGTGCCGACCATGGACAAACGCTCGGCACGACGTACGGTTTCTTCGAGGGCATGGATCTGGGTCAGATCCCGCATCATCAGCACCGCGCCCTGTTGACCGCCGTTCTGATCGAAAAGGGGCGAGACCGAGGCCCGAATCGGCAAGGGGGTCGCAAGCTCGCCCAGCCTGAACCCGGTATGTTCCGACATGGAACGCCCGGCACGCAGGGCGGTTTCAACCAGCAGGCACAGCTCGGGTTGATCCTGGAAACAACGGCGGAAAAGCTGGCCCAGACACGTTTTTTCACTGAGCCGTGTCATCGCCTGGGCGGCCGGGTTAAACAGGCTGATGCGCTGTTGTGGATCAAGCGCAATGATGGCTTCGTCGCTGTTCTCGACAATCAGGGTGTAAAGCTGGGGTTGCGGGCGGGGCACAGTGCTCATGCCGGGCTCGAACAGAAAAAATTTTGCGCTTCATCCAGCAGGGTGGGCCAGCTGGTAATATCGTGCAGCCGACCACGAAATTGGGTCGCAGTTGGCAGCCCTTTGGCGTACCAGCTGAGGTGTTTGCGCATTTCAATCAGGGCCTTGTGTTCGCCAAATTCAGCCAGATGCCAGCGGAGATGTTGCCGAATGACGGACCAGCGCTGTTCAGTAGATATGGGGGCCGGCACCTGTTGCTGCAGGAGCGCGGCCGCTTGCTCGAAAATCCACGGATTGCCATAGGCGCCGCGGGCAATCATGACGGCGTCACAGCCGGTTGTCGTGAACATGCGTAGCACGTCCGCCGCGTGAAAAAGATCCCCACTGCCGATCACCGGAATGTCGAGCCTGGCCTTAAGCTCGGCGATCTGCTGCCAGTTGGCGGTGCCGCCGAAATTTTGACTGCGACTACGCGGATGCAGGCAGATGGCGTTGACCCCTTCTTCGCGCGCGATCTGACCGATCTCCATATAATTTAAATGGGTCTGATCCCAGCCCGAACGAATTTTAATGGTCAGTGGCCCGGCGAAGACGCGACGAACTGCTGCCAGGATCTGGCCAACGCGTTGTGGGTTGCGCAACAGGGCGCTACCGGCCCCTGCACGTACCACTTTTTTGACCGGGCAACCCAGGTTGATATCCAGCAGATCGGCCTGGTCTCCAACCAGCTGGGCCGCTGCGGCCAAAACCTGGGGGTCATCACCAAACAACTGAATTGCCAGGGGTTTTTCATCCGCACAACTGCGTAAAAGTTCCACGGTTTTGCGCCCGTCGCGGATCAGGCCGTTGGCACTGATCATTTCGGTAAAAACCAGGGCAGCACCGCACTCTTTCATCGTGCGCCGAAAAGGCAGTGAGCTAATGCCGGCCATGGGGGCCAGGAGCAGTGGTGCCGCCAAGGTTAGGGATCCGAGGTGTAGAGGGGTGAATTGCATAATAATTAGGCATTCTAGCCAGATGTCAATTAAAATCAAGCACAAAAGCAGCGGCGGTTTAAACGCAGAGATTCTCTGGCGCTTTGAATACTGTATACAAAAATCATCTTGACAAAAAGGGGCGCGGTTGCTAGAACAATATTTGGGAATTTAAGCGAAGAAATGTGCGGTTGTCTCTCAATCTCTGAGGTTGGAGGGCATCTTTTTTCACCTTATATGAAGTGTTCATCAAATCGTTCGGGCGGGCGTTTTGGTGAATGTTTGCCTGCATGTTTCCGTTATGCAAAGTGTTCCCGTCGTTGGCCCGGATCGGGCATTCAAAACTTTGTTTCATTCACACCAAAGGAGAGAATCAATGTCGACACTGAAAAAAGTACTGGCGCAGAAGATTGATGAGCATCGTCCCCGCACGACCAGATTGCTGAAAGAGCATGGTGATGTTTCTTTAGGTGACGTGACAATTTCTCAATGCATCGGCGGTGCCCGCGGCATCAAATCACTGGTCACGGATATTTCCTATCTTGATCCCATGGAAGGCATCCGCTTTCGCGGCAAAACGATTGACGAAACCTTTGCCGCTCTGCCCAAGGTTCCAGGCAGTGATTATCCCTATGTTGAGGGTTTCTGGTACATGCTGCTGACCGGCGATGTGCCAACCATGGCGCAGACCCTTGAAGTTGTCGAGGATTGGAAGCGCCGCGCCCAGGTTCCCGAGTATGTCTACGACGTCCTGCGGGCCATGCCGCGTGATTCCCACCCCATGACCATGTTTTCCACCGCTATTCTGACCATGCAGCGCGATTCGATTTTTGCCAAAACCTATTCTTCGGGCAAGTTTAATAAAATGACCTGCTGGGAAGATATGTTCGAAGATGCCAGCAACATGATGGCTAAGCTCGGTGCCATCGGCGCTTATATCTACCGTATGAAATACAAGGGCGATACCCCGATCGCCGCTGACCCAAGCCTCGATTTCGGCGGCAACTTTGCCCACATGATGGGACAAGGCGAAGATTACAAGAATGTTGCGCGGATGTACTTCATCATCCACTCCGACCATGAGTCGGGCAACGTCTCGGCCCACACGACCCACCTGGTGGCTTCGGCGCTTTCCGATGCTTACTACAGCTACAGCGCTGGCCTCAATGGCCTGGCTGGGCCGCTTCATGGCCTCGCCAACGAAGAGGTGTTGCGTTGGACGCAGAACTTCATGCAGCAGCTCGGTGGTCAGGTTCCGACTGAAGAGAAGCTCAAAGAAGCCCTGTGGGCAACTCTCAACAGTGGCCAGGTCATCCCCGGTTACGGTCATGCCGTGCTGCGCAAAACCGATCCGCGCTACACCTCCCAGCGTGAATTCTGTCTTAAGACCCCGGGTCTTAAAGACTACCCGCTCTTCCAGCTGGTCAAAATGATCTTCGAAGTGGCTCCGGGCGTTTTGACCGAGCACGGCAAAGCCAAGAACCCCTGGCCGAACGTTGATGCTCAGTCCGGCGTCATCCAGTGGTACTACGGCGTCACTGAATACGAATTTTACACCGTCCTCTTCGGGATCGGTCGTGCTCTGGGCTGCCTCGCCAACATCACCTGGGATCGCGCTCTGGGTTATGGTATTGAGCGTCCCAAGTCGGTCACCACGGCAATGCTCGAAGCCGCAGCCGGCATCAAGTAACAGGCACGCCTCGAAAATAGACGCAAAAAAAGGGAGACTCGCCAGGGTCTCCCTTTTTTTGCGTCTTTGAACTAATTTGGTATCGTTTTAACTTCGGAGACTCAGAGTCCGAGCTCCCCATTCCCCGGGTCGCATGAATCTAACCGCGCCATGGCGGCCGCGGGTTCTGCATGGCGAAGAATGACCTCATGTGTTCGGTTTGCTATTTCTTTTCCTTCTCTTTACGCGAGGCGTAGAGGAGTAGTTTCTGGTCGGTGTAGCTTTCTACTTCGCCGGCAAAAGACTCTATCTGGAAAAAATCGTGGACTTTCTGAGGTGCTTCCATGAAATAGCGATTCAACTCCTGAATTTTGGCGCGGTTCATGCCGGCGCGGCGCGC
>JAACTI010000185.1 GCA_009993495.1 Deltaproteobacteria bacterium
TGACTCTCCGGTGTTGTCGGTATCGGTCATGATGGCGATGGCGCCTGCAGAGGAGGGATCTTCCCCAAAGCATGTTCTGTAATCCTCAAAGACATTTCTTTTTTCCGTAACCCACGTCCCCACCTTTTCTTCTCCGCTTTCCACAGCGATCATCATGGTTCTTGAATAGTATGGGTTGGGGCATCTCTCCCCCCTGGGGAGTTTGTTGGCCCAGATATAGTTGATACTCTTGGTCAGGGCCGGGATGAAGTGGGGGAAAACCACATAGACCCGAGCCGCATAATCGTCCCCCTGGCGGGTTCTCTCATCCCCTTTTTGAAGGATGTTTTCCACCTTCCACCGCCAGGTCAGGACCGGATAATCTCTTGTGTCGTATTTAATCCTGTAGACAAGGCCGGAAGCCGAAGCATGGCTCTCTGCCTTGAGGCAGCCGTTCCCATCCATCCTGATGGCGGTATACCGGGTTTCTCCCTTGAAAATTTTCTTTTCCCACCGGGGCGTGAGGCCCGCTTCGAAATCGTCGATGAGAACAAAGGGTTCCCTGGCGAATCCTGAAAGGGCAGCGTACAAGAGAAGGATCCAGCCCACAGACAACCATGTTTTGGTTCTTATTTTTCCCATGACCGATGGATTTTCCTGAGGGATACCCGCTCTCTCAATAGGGTCAAGACCCTATGCCCTGCTACATAATATAGTAGCATTATGCCATGATGTTAAGAAAAAAAATATAGCACATGTCCCCAAGGGGTTCTACAGAAGGTCATATTTCTTCATTCACAATTCAATGCCAGGCATTCAATGTTCTTATTTTACGCCATCCTGGCAACCATCGGCTTCTCCTGTGCCCTCCGTCGCATTTCGTGTCTGCCTTTTCGCTGCTCACGCCCCCTTTTAAAATAATCATTTGCAACACATAGAAATTACAACAGAATTCTGGAACCGTCCCTCATCACCACTCATCACCATACAACGGAATTCCGGAACCGTCCCTCATCACCAATCCCCGATGACTGAACTATAATCTTCCGGGGTAAAAAAAAGCCGCCCTTTCGGGCGGCTTTTGTAAAATGATCAGCATGTATTAATAGTCTATCCCCATTTGTAAAGGCCTCCCGATGGGAGCAGGTGCTAAAGGATTCAACGTCACCACGTCCGGACGCATCATCTCGTTGTCCTCATGATCGATGATGTGGCAGTGCCAGACATATCCGTGGCCGTTGAAGTCGCTTGGGTCAAATGGGAAGTACAAAACCGCAGCAGCCGTATTCGTCGGCAGGTCGGTAGGCGCCCAGCGCACGGCAATTCTTGTCACCTGGCCAGGGTATGTAATGATGGTATCCTTCCACCCGGCTTCGTTGGCCGCCGGGGGCATGACCGGGCCCTGCAGGTATACGGGCTTTCTGTTTTTGGCGAGAAGACCGACATCAGGATTGCCGCCATACTTGCCGCCTGACAGGAGATTCAAAGCCGGATCATAGCTCAGAGGCGGGCCATAGGCGGGACAGAAGATACCCGGGGTACATCCTGCCGGAAGCGGCACAGGGCCTTGACCGTATGCAGCGTTGTAGGCTGCCGTATAGGTGTTGACGTTGTACATCTGCCGGTTGATCAGCTGGAACTGCACCAGGTGGAGGTGAATGGGATGGGCGTCGGCCGTCTGGTTGACAATCTCCCATACCTCGGTGTCGCCTTCCCTGGGCAGCTCGGAGTAGTAGGTGGTGACGCCGTTGACTGTGATCGGCGTGAAATCAGGCCTGTTCGTTCCTGACCACTTGGTGTTGTTGACCAGGATCTCCAGCGGACCGCCGGGGTAGGCTGTCAGAATACCGGTCACTGGATCAATGGTTGTTATTGGAGCGCCCATCACCTCATTGAGACTAAGCTGGCGGGTCTTCTGCACGGTCACGCCGGCTGCCAGAGTTCCAGTTGCCGGATTGGCCAGGCGGTTGATCACCTGAGCGCCGGTACGCAGGGGTGTGCCGAGCGCGGGATTGTAGCTGTTGTCAACAACAGTGCCCGGTGCAACCCTGAACTGCATAATACGCCCGAGAGTGGTGCCCATCGGCGCCGCACCCTTCGGATAAGGGGTCCTGCCTGTGTTATTGATGACCAGGGTGGCCCCCGCAAAGCCGGCGAAATCAATGATCACTTCATATCGCTCGCCGGGCTGCATGGTCAATTTCTGCCCGAGGTTCGGGTCGAGCTTGACCGGGGTGTCGAGGTAGCCGCCATCAGTGCCGATCACCCAGATGGGAGGGCCCATGGTCTTGGTGACTGTGTTGACCAGGTTCATATCATACGTGCGGGCATTGGATCCGTTGACGAACAGGAAGCGGTAGCGCTTCGACTGGACATTGAGGTAAGGCCATGCCTTGCCGTTCACCACGATGGTGTCGCCAACGAACTCGGGCACCCAGTATGGGTGCTCGGGGTTGGGTGTCCAGAGTACCCCTCCGGCGCTGTCGGCGTGCATGAACAACTGCCCGTTGGTGTCGAATGTGCGGTCCTGGATCACCACCGGGATAACTTCGGTGAGCGGCTGCAGGTTAGCCGGCAGTGCGAGTGCGGGATCCTGAATAAAGTAAGCACCGGCCAGGCCAGCATATACATTCAGTCTTGTTGCTCCCAGGACATGGTCATGGAACCAGAGCGGCCCTGCCTCCTGGGTATTGGGATACTTGTAGGTCGCCGCGTTGGCAGGGGCCCCGGGGAATGTGTAGTACCCGTGACCCGCGTAGGCGCCGTCGCTGGTAAACCAGGCGTCCGGTCCGCCATCAAGCTCCGGCGGCACCTCCCCGCCGTGCAGGTGGACGACACCCGGGATGGGGCCGCTGTAGTTTTGTGCGCAGGGGCTGCCGAAAGCCGGAATTCCGCCCGTCATGGCACAATCATTCATTTCCCAATTGATCGGATCGGCCCAGTGCATGGTCTGGTCCGTGGAGTACTTCCAGAAAGTTAATCCGGAAGTTGCGGTATTTCCCAGATTATTAACCCACGTAATGTCGGTCGACGAACCGCGATTATTTACGATGACCGGGCCGATATAGGTGTCCTGCGGTGTGGTCGGACAACTGGTCCCGGCGATATACCCCCACACCTTCGTTGTTGTCTGAACGCCTGGAGCGATTGTGCCAAGAGGGAGCACATTTGCGTCGAACTCGCACATGTGGATTTCGAGCGGCTGGTTACCGAGCACCGTGGCCATGGTGCCGCCCGGCTGGACACTGAGAATCGGCAGCGGCTGCATGAACTGCGGAATGGCCTTGCCGGCCAACGGGATCTGAGGACTCTGCGCTGCCCAAGCGCCGCCGATGATGGCGAGCGCCGCTGCAACGACGACAAAAGAAGTCATGAATAATTTGATTTTTCTCATACTTCTCTCCTTTCTTGGTTGTGATACTTATACGGTTGATAAAAATTTTTCTATTGTTATTATCATAAATACCTGAATGATTTAAGTTCTGTCAAATGATCTTGCATTTATTTACGAAGATAACGCGTAACACTTTGATTTTATTTTCGGATTATCAAATATTCGTATATCTTTTTGATCTTCATGCTGGAGTCTTTGCAAAATCAATCGTTTTAATAATTGTTTAAAATCAGGATTTCTATATGATTTGTTATGAAAAGCTATGCTTATTATGAGGTATAGCTTTGCAATCAATTTTTTATTGAAAAATAAATACATAAAAATGGTTAGACAGTATCATGGTGCGAGGATCCTTTTCAAATCTTCAAAATTTATCCTTGCCCATTTTACAGGTTGAGCGTTATCATAGCACTATAAACATTAACTCACTGAATTCTTAAACTATTTTGGCTTTCTGCACCATGGCCTGGGACCCATAGGGTGATCCTGTTTCAAGGGGTGATCCATGAGCGCACCTCAGACAGTATATAAAATAACGATTCCCATTCATTTTTTTATCTTTGAGTTTGTTATTAAAGACGCTATACAGCATGCACGTACCGTTACGAGTGCCCGGACAATCATGGGAAATAAATGGGTGCTGTCTCTATTTTCACTTCTTGTGATCTTCGGTTGCGCCCCCAGGCCGATGGTTCGGCCGGAGATCCCAGGCGTCCAGAGACTGGGCGATATTGAGCCGCGCCTCCGGGCCGAGGCCGAGGCATGGGAGAACACCCCTCACGTCCTGGGCGGGAACGACAAGGAAGGCATAGACTGTTCCGGTTTCGTAGTGCTGGTGAATCAGAAACTCTTCGGGATTGAATTGCCGCGCACCTCGGAAGACCAGGTCCGTATAGGCACGCCGGTTTCCAGAAGACGGCTTCAGGCCGGGGACCTCGTTTTCTTCATGCCGTCTTCAAAGAATCCCCATGTGGGGATCTATCTGAGCCACGGGGAATTCGTGCATGTCTCCACCAGCAGGGGCGTCATGATCTCAAACGTTAATGATCCTTACTGGCGGAATTATTACTGGACCGCTCGGCGTATCCTTCAGATGTGATGGCAGGGCCGTGTCAACAGCTGACCACAGAGTGCTGAGAGAAATACTCCGTGTTCTCTGGTTAGTTTTTAAGGATCATCTCCAAAAGAGTGGGTGAAAACATAAGGGTTCAAGGGGTCAAGGATTCCAGGGGTCAAGTGAAGTGCTCAAACACTACAAGGAGT
>JAACTI010000186.1 GCA_009993495.1 Deltaproteobacteria bacterium
TGCCAATTCGGGGTGCGTGTTTCTTAACCCTGGGGCCAGGATTCTCGATGAATATCTACGCCTGGAATTTGATCGTACTCAAGAAAAAGAACGGCTCGACCAACTTCGCGATCTGCCGGCCCTGACCCGCGATGGCCACCGCATTCAAATGCTCGCCAACATTGGTCTGCTGAGTGACATTGAAATCGCCCGCCGCAATGGTGCCGAAGGTGTCGGCCTTTATCGTACCGAATTCCCCTATATGGCGCGCAGCAGCTTTCCGAACCGCAACGACCAATACCAGCTTTACCGCAAGGTGGTCGAAGGTTTTTCCGGCTCATCGGTAACCATTCGCACCCTGGATATTGGCGGCGACAAGTCTCTGCCCTACTTCCAGCATCCGAAAGAAGACAACCCCTTTATGGGCTGGCGATCGGTGCGGGTCAGCCTGGATAATCGTGCGGTATTCCAAACCCAGATCGAAGCGATCCTCATGGCCGGCGCCCACGGCAAGGTGCGCTTACTCTTTCCGATGATTTCCAATCTTGAAGAAATTCGCAGCTGTCAGCAACTGGTGGCCGACGCCATGACCAGGCTTCAGGAAGAGAAAATTGATTTTGCCAGTGACATCCCCATTGGTGCCATGATTGAGGTTCCCGCGGCCGTACGCCTGGCCGCCCACCTGGCGAAAGAAGTCGATTTCTTTGCCCTGGGGACCAATGACCTGATCCAGTACATGTTGGCCGCCGACCGTTCAAACCCGCTGGTGCAGAACTATTACGATCCTCTGCACCCTGCGGTTCTCAGCGCCTTGGCCTCGATGATCGAGGTGACGCAAAAAACCGGCATAGATCTGTGCCTCTGTGGTGAGATGGCCACGGATCAACGTTATCTGTTTGTGCTTTTGGGGTTGGGAATTGAAAAATTTTCCCTGTCGGCCCCCTATATCCCACGCCTGAAAGATTTTTTATCCAAAGTCGACCTTAATTACGCCCGCGAGGTCAGCGCCGAAATTCTGCAGATGGGCAGCAGCCGTCAAATTCGCAAGTTTCTGAAAAAAAAGCTTAAAACGATGTAACCATTCACCGAGCTCAGTCCAGGGATGGATTGCTGCAGTCCGCGAAACAGCTGTCTCGGACTCTGTATCTACCGAGCTGAATAGATCCAGAATGATATAAACCCCGACTGACACACCAAGGGTTAGCCGGGGTCAAACCTAAAGTCAGTCAAACACGATCAACAGGTCATTTTGATCAATCTGATCACCTTCGTGAAACAAAATTTCTTTGACAATCCCTGAGAGCTTAGCCTTGACGTTGGTTTCCATCTTCATCGCTTCGGTCGACAGCAGGGTTTCACCCTCATGAACTTCGTCACCAACTTTAACCAACAGCTTAAAAATTTTCCCCGGCATGGGCGCGCCAAGTTGCTTTACGTCGGCGGCATCAGCCTTGATATGGGCAGTGCTATCAGACTCAGCGGCCAGATCTTTAACCACCGCAGAACGGGGCATGCCGTTCAGCTCGAAATAAATGTTACGCGTGCCATCACTGCGAACTTTACCAATCGCGTTGAGCTTGATAATCAGAGTTTTACCTTCCTGAATTTCGATTGTGGTCTCGTCACCCACCTCAAGACCGTAGAAAAAAACCGGGGTTGGTAAAACTGAGGTGTCAGAATAGGCCTGGCGGTGGCGATCAAATTCTTCAAAAACACCCGGATATAAGACCGCCGACAGAACTTCACGCTCACTGACCCGGTGTTGCAGTTTCTTTTCGAGCTCAGCTTTTTTAGCCAAAAAATCAACCGGCTCAAGCAACTCGCCGGGGCGACAACTAATGGGCTCTTCGCCCTTGAGAATGATCTTCTGCAGTTCAGGAGGAAAGCCGCCGTAAGGCTGGCCGATCATCCCTTTGAAAAAATCGATGACGCCCTGAGGGAAAGTGAACTCATCGCCGCGCGTCATGACATCTTCAGGTTCCAGATTGTTCTGGATCATGAACATGGCCATATCGCCAACAATTTTTGACGAGGGTGTCACCTTGACCAAATCGCCGAACATATCGTTGACCTTGCGGTACATCAGCTTGCATTCTTCCCACCGATGCCCCAATCCCAGCCCTTCGACCTGCGGCTTATAATTGGAATACTGACCGCCGGGAATTTCGTGTTCATAAACCTGGGCGGTGCCGCTGCGCAGTTCCGACTCAAAGGGGGCATAATAGGTGCGCACCGTTTCCCAGTAATTGGCCAGCTTTTGCAGACCCTGCATTTCAAGCTGCGGATCCCAGATGCTGCCCTCCAGAGCCGAAAGCAGGGCGTTCATATTGGGTTGTGCGGTTAATCCCGACACCGACGAAAGGGCGGCGTCAACAATGTCAACCCCGGCCTGCGCTGCGGTTAACAACATGGCGCCACCGTTGCTGGAGGTGTCGTGGGTGTGGAGATGCACGGGGAGTCCAATTTCATTTTTCAACGCCTTCACCAGCTTTTCCGCCGCAAAGGGTTTAAGCAGTCCGGCCATGTCTTTAATCGCCAGAATATGTGCCCCCATCTTTTCCAGCTCTTTGGCCATGCCGACATAATATTCCAGGGGGTATTTGTCGCGTTTGGCATCAAGAATATCGCCGGTATAGCAGATGGAGGCCTCACAGACCGCACCCTCCTGGCGCACGGCATCCATCGCGACCTGCATTCCCTGGGTCCAGTTAAGCGAATCAAAGACCCTGAAAATGTCGATCCCGCTGCTGGCCGCCTGTTTAACAAATTCTCGCACCACATTATCAGCATAGTTGGTGTAGCCGACGGCATTGGAGCCACGCAGCAGCATTTGAAAACAAATGTTCGGTATTTTGGCACGCAGACGATCGAGGCGCTCCCAGGGATCTTCAAACAGAAAACGCATCGCTACATCAAAGGTTGCACCACCCCACATTTCCAGGGAAAACAGACCGCCACCCAAATGCGCCGTCGCTGCGGCAATCCGCTCAAGATCTGTGGTGCGAAAACGGGTTGCCATCAGGGACTGATGGGCATCCCGCATGGTGGTGTCGGTTACCAGCAGCTGTTTATTTTTACGTGCCCAGCGCGCCAGGCCTTCCGGCCCTTTTTCACGCAGAATATCCCGGGTGCCGCGTGGCAACTGGGAACCGGCCTGAATCAGTGGGGTTTCAGCCGTGCGCAAATTGCGGTAATGCAGGCGCTTGGCCGGGGCAATACCGGCATAACCATTAACGCTGGTATGGCCGATCCACGACAAGATTTTATTCGCGCGATCCTGCTTGATGGGCAATTTGAAGACTTCGGGATGATCTTCAAGAAAAGACGTATCACACCGGCTGGCCAGAAAATCAGGATGCGTAATGACATTTTCCAGAAAACCGATATTGGTTTTTACCCCCCGGACGCGAAATTCCTGCAGCGCACGATTCATGGTGCGCGAGGCCTGCAATAGATCGCGACCATAGGTCGAAACCTTGACCAGCAGCGAATCGTAATGTGGGGTAATTTCCGCCCCCGCATAAGCGCTGCCCGCATCCAGACGGACACCCAGTCCGGCGGCACTGCGATAGACCTTAAGCTTGCCGAAATCCGGGGCGAAATTGTTATTGGGATCTTCGGTGGTCACCCGGCACTGAATCGAAGCGCCACGTAATTCGACATCGCTCTGACGTTTGATGCCGATTTCGGGGTCTGCCAGTTTATGCCCGGCAGCCACCAGAATTTGCGCCTGCACCAGATTCCGCATAGTCACCAGCTCAGTAACCGTATGTTCGACCTGAATGCGCGGATTCACTTCAATGAAATAAAATTTGCCGTCACTATCCATCAAAAACTCAACCGTACCAGCGTTGCTGTATTTGACCGCATGACCAATGGCGAGAGCGTAATCACATACCTGGCTGCGCTGCTTTTTGGTGAGAGACAAGGCGGGGGCAACCTCAATCACCTTTTGGTGACGACGCTGAATCGAACAATCGCGTTCGTAGAAATGCACCAGATTGCCGTAATTGTCGCCAAGCAATTGAACTTCAATATGTTTAGGGCGCTCTATGTACTTTTCCAGGAAAATGGCGGCATTACCAAAAGAAGACGCCGCCTCGCTGGCCGCCGAACGCAAGCCTTCTTTGAGTTCGCCCTGGTTACGCACCACGCGCATGCCGCGTCCGCCACCCCCGGCCGAGGCCTTGATGATGATGGGATAACCGGCGTCACGGGCAAAAAGCAGCGCCTCTTCTTCAGACTCTACGGGTTTCAAAGTGCCTGGAACCAGAGGAACTTTGGCCAGACCGGCAACCTCGCGTCCGGCAACCTTGTCGCCCAAACTGCGCATAACCTGAGCCGTCGGGCCGATAAAAGCGATGCCGGCGCGCTCACAGGCTTCCGCAAAATCGGCATTTTCCGCCAAAAAACCGTAGCCGGGATGAATCGCATCCACCTCTTTACGCCGCGCCAGATCGACAATTTCCGCATAATCGAGATAGGCGTCGATCGGACCCTTTCCTTTGCCGACCAGGTAGGCCTCGTCAGCCTTGTAGCGGTGCAGAGAGAGCCGATCCTGTTCCGAATAGATGGCAATCGTGCCAATCCCCAGTTCGGTGCAGGCGCGAAATATGCGGATGGCAATTTCACCACGGTTGGCGGCCATAATTCTCTTAAACTTTGTTACAGACATGGAAATCTCCTGGCAAATGACCCAAGGTCAGGCGGATGCCTAGCTTTTTGGGCTGACTAAAAAAATTCATTATAAATAAAATATTTTGAATTATTTTCGATAGTTAGAATACTTCTCCTGGGTGATAAAAACGAAATTTCTCGGGAAAGTCAAGCTAAAATGCTGTTCTAGACTTGTCTTTAGCTTTAGATACAGATTCAAAAAAGAACAGAAAAAGCCGACTTTGGTGTGATTCCGGCAGTTTAACAAGTCGAGCAAAAACTACCATTTATTGTTTGTTTTTGCCGCTGAGCACCAATCTGCTCCTGAGACAATTTTGCTCCACCTCGGATGAAACTCTGCCTCTTGCACAGAGCCAGAGTTTCCCTGATTATTTTTTGCTAGAACCGTGTCTGCTGCGGGGTCGAACTATAAATGCAGAGAAAGACTGGCGTGGGACTGGACTGGCCTCGCAGCAGGGGACACAGCATCCGGCCCAGGTGACGCGCCGGTTGCGTCTGTTTGCGGGGGGGAATCTTGAATTGAAGCAGGAGCGGGAGTCCTATCGGGTGGCGTGAAGCTTGAGGTCTTCTGCGATGGGGCTGAGAGTTCAGCATAAGCCCTGGCGGCCATTTGCATTGCGCGGGCCGCGACCCGCATGTCTTGTGCTGAAGGTTGAGCGGGAGCCAAGGCCGCGGCCCGAACGGTCTGGGCCTTTTCTAGGGTTGCCTGAGGATCACCCGCTACGGGCGACATATCAATCGCCACCTCGCCCCCAACCGCATAAGAACGCCCGTCGGGGCCAGAGGTGTAAGTCAATGTGGGTGAACCTGCGTAAGGGCCACCAACCGCGGCATGAGCTGCTTCGTGGGTTCTGACGGTACGATCCCGTTCAGCCAGCTTGGCCAACTCGCGCGCTTCGCGACTGAGTTGCACCGCATCCAGTGAATTTTTTGGATTGAAGAACTGTGATTTCGCCGTGTTATCCGCGGCGGCAACGACATCTTTTGCGGTCGGCGATGACGCATCCGCTGGGGAGGCAGTGGGATCAAGCTGAGACGGGTAAGGTCGGGCTTCGCCAGGTTCGGCGACGGAACCCGTCATCAGGGCAAGAGGGTTTTTTGTGGGTGGACTCAGTGGCTGCATGCGACAGCTCCCGAAAAATATTTATGCTATAGGCCAAACTATCAGGTAAGCGTCTGAAAAACAAGATGTATTTGAAGTTGTCAGCGTGACGATAATATGCTAGGTTCGCGTCAAACATCTGACGCGAGCGAGATATGTCCCAGCTAAACCAAATTTTACTGGTAGATGACGAAAAAGATAATTGTCTGGCGCTGACAACCCTGCTGCGTCAGACGGGTTATCGTATCAGTGCGGTTCATAGTGGCGAGGCCGCCCTCGAATTGCTGCAAGACCAGCCCTATGATCTGATTATCAGTGATCTCTTTCTGCCTGGCATCAGTGGTATCGATATTTTAAAACGGGTCAAAGAAACATCGCCACGCACCTGTTTTATTTTGATCACGGGAAACGCTTCAGCGGAAACCGCCGTCGAAGCCATGAAAGAAGGGGCATTCGATTATATCACCAAGCCGTTCAACTTTGAAAAACTTAAGCTTCAGGTCGCCAAGGCGTTGGAAAAAAGCCAGCTGATTGCCGAAAACATCTATCTGCGGCAACAGCTTCATGGCCGGTATCGCTTCGATAAGATTATCGGAATCAGCGAACCCATGCAGAAAGTCTTTTCGCGCATGGAGAAGGTTGCCGCCACGGATTCAACGATTTTGATTCTAGGTGCCTCAGGAACGGGCAAGGAGCTGGTCGCCAAAGCGATTCATTACAACAGCCACCGGCGCGAAAAACCCTTTGTGGCCATCAACTGTGGTGCAATCCCTGCCGATCTGCTTGAGTCTGAACTTTTTGGTCATGTGCGGGGTGCCTTCACCAGCGCCAACGCCGACAAGCCCGGCAAGTTTGAAGTTGCGAATGGGGGCACAATTTTTCTTGATGAAATTGGCAACATGCCCCTGCAATTGCAAATGAAATTATTGCGCGTTTTGCAAGAATATGAATTTGAACGGGTGGGGTCGAGTCGGAGAATTCGCCTGAATGTCCGCCTGATTTCGGCAACCAATGTTGACCTGGCCGCGGCG
>JAACTI010000579.1 GCA_009993495.1 Deltaproteobacteria bacterium
GCATCGAGGGCGTGGTGCTGCTGGCCTGTTACGTGGTCTATACGGCCTACTTGATCAGCACGGTGTTTGGCCAGTCCGTATAAGGGCCTATAATCGCTGCCGAATCTAATCATGACAAAGAAAAAAATGTGAGTATTATACCTCGGATGGTGAATATCGGAGGGTCAACTCATTTTCGGCTTTTAATTGAATTTGATCGATATATCAGGCTGTTTGCTGCTTCCTGATTGTTTAACCGGCTTGACTAACCGGTATATCGGTTTTATATTGCACTTATCTCTCTGGTTAATCGGTGAAATATGGAAACTGCTCGTCTTCTCGAAATATTGGCCAGCTACAATCGCTTCTGGAGCACTGGCAAAGTTGAAGCTGGTATCGGTCGGGATTTGCTGCCGCGCTGCCTGTCTCAGGTCGACACTAAGGAAATCGTCGTTCTGAAAGGGATCCGGCGTTGCGGAAAGTCAACGCTGCTGGCCCAGGTTATGGATGCCCTGCTCAGCAATGGGGTCAAGCCGGAGCAGTTGTTGCGGGTCAATCTGGAGGAGCCTCTTTTTTCCGCAGAGGCGTCGGTGGAGCTTCTGGAGCAGATCTACCGTACCTGGCGCGAGCGAGTCTGCCCGCAGGGGAAGGGGTATCTCTTCCTCGACGAGATCCAGAATATCCCCGGCTGGGAAGGGTGGGTGCGTGGCCGCAGCGACACCGAGGATGTTAAGATTTTCGTGACCGGTTCTTCGGCACAGATGCTCTCCCGCGAAATCGGCACCAAGCTGACCGGTCGGCAGGTGTCCTTCGAGGTCTACCCGCTCTCCTTCAAGGAATTCCTGCGCTTCAAAGGGATTGAAGTTCATTCAGAACTTGAATATATCTCTGACAAGACCATGATCCGTCATCATTTTCATGCTTACCTCAAATATGGTGGGTTCCCCGAGGTTGTCCTCAAACGGAACGATGACGACCGGGAGCTGCTGCTGAAAAACTATTTCGAGGATATTCTCTACCGGGATATCGTGACCCGCCACGAGATCCGTGATGTGGCCAACTTGCGCAACCTGGCGGTTTTTCTGCTGACCAATAACACCCGGCTGACCAGTGTCAACAAGCTGAAAAGCAACTTCTCCATCTCGCAGGACAAGACCGAAAATTACCTCTCCGCGATTCTGGAGAGTTATCTGACCTTCCAGTTACAGAAGTTCAGCTGGTCGCTTAAAAGCGTTCAGCGAGCCGGTTTCAAGCCCTACGCCATCGACACGGGGTTGCGCAACCGGGTGGCCTTCTCCTTTTCGGCCGACGCCGGTCGTCTGGTCGAAAACGTCGTCCACAATCAACTGCTACGTTGCTACGAAGAAGTCTACTTTGGCGCTGAAGGAGGGAAGACCGAC
>JAACTI010000036.1 GCA_009993495.1 Deltaproteobacteria bacterium
TTCAACATCCATCATTTGCAGTTCGTCGAGGATCGCTTTTTGCCACTGGTTGGTGCGGATCGTCGACATGGGCAGTGACGCATGTTCGCGGTATTTTTCCACCAGGGGCTCGAGGGATGCGTGGGGCAGCACCAAGGTGATTTCGCCTTCGGCTTCATCGATGCTGGTCTGGTAGTGCGCGACCAGTACGCCCGCATCGTGGCTGATATGACTGAGGAGGCGCAGGTTGCTCTCAATTTTGACCAAATGCGCTTCGACGGTCTGCATCTGAGCAAAACTTTTGGCCAGATCTGGGCAGCTGTCGGCAACGACATCATGAATAACATTCAGCTCAATCGCGCTCATGGGGCGCTGTGGAATATTTTTTACATTGGCAGCGCCGCCCAGTACCAGTTCGACCAGGGCGTAGGAAATCTGCTCGTTGAAGACCACCAGGGTATTGCCCCGCAGGGGTTCTAGTTCGACGATACCAATAGCACCGCGACCACTGAGACGCTGGAGCAACCCCTCAAAGGTCATGGATTCAAAACCAGTCAATTTCAGGTTGGTGGCACGTTGCAGGCGGTTGGCCAAAGAAGTTGCGTAATTGCGCGCAAAGGCATCGAGCACCAGATCAAAGTTGGGCAGTTTCCAGTTTTCCGGCCCTTGGGAACGAAACAAATTGAGCTGAGAGACCCGGCGCTTGTCCTTTGGGCTTTCATCATCGACCGGGTCAATTTCGACCTGCCCGTGCCGCACGGCTGACAGCAGTTCGGCAATCTCTTCTTTGCTGAGGATGCGTTCCACGGCTGCTCTCTACTGAACCACGAAATCGGTGAAGTAAATGCGTTTGACCTTGCCTTTGGTCAGAATTTCATTCAGGCGGTTGATCAATTCCCCACGGAGCTGAAGTTTCCCTTGCATATCACGCAATTCGCCGTAAGTTTTGTTGCCGATCAGCAGCAAAATGGCATCTTTGATCTGCGGCAGGCGGTTGTTGATTTCAGTCGCCGTTGATTCGGCATCGACTTCCAGGGTGATGGCGGCTTTGAGATAACGACTTTCCTGGTCATCGAGAATATTGACAATGAAGGTATCAATATTGACCATGGGACCGACCTGCTTGGCCTGAGCGGCCAAAGAGGCTGCTTCGGTTTGGGGGTCAACCTTCTTGTCCTTGTTGCCAAGCAGAAAGTAGGCAGCGCCACCACCGATAATCAGCAGCAAAACAACAGCGGCGATGATGATCAACTTCTTTTTTGATCCTTCTTCGGTGGGTGTGGTTGCTTCTTTTTTCGCCATGATCCGTCCCTTGTTTTGTGGTTATCCCCTCGGGGGCGTGCGTTTAAAAAGGTGCCTGTTCACTGGCATCAATCAGATACGGCAGGTTGTCACCGGGGCCACCCTGGCTTTCGAGGACAAATTCGACGCGCCGATTCAGGGCGCGGGCGGCGTCGCTGTCTTCTGGGTACAAAGGTTTTTGCCCGCCATAGCCGGTGGCTGCCAGACGATCGAGGGGCAGCAACTGTTTGCCGACAAAATACCCCAGCACCGAAACCGCCCGATCAACGGAGAGCTTCCAGTTGGCCATCAAATCGCCGCGACTGTCGGTATGGCCTTCGATTTTCATATTGAAAGGCAAAGGCCGCACCAGTTCGGCAACCTTATCGAGAATGGGTTCGGCAGCGCGGTTCAGGGTGCTTTGACCTGACGCAAACAACACCGCGTCTTCAATTCTTAAAATGACAGCCCCGCGATCCTTAACCAGGGTAATATCTTTATCGATTTTCAATTCATGTATTTTGGAGCGCAAGCGTTTATACACCCGCGAAACCAGATCGTCATCCACCGGTGCGTAGGTCACAACCCGTGGCGGAGAAATGGCGGTGGAATTGCTGCTGGCCATCACGCCGAAGGCCCCGGCCAGGGAATCGCTCGCCTGGCTGAATTTGACTTTGTCCATCGATGCCATGGAGAGCAGCAAAACGAAGAAGGTCAGCAACAGCGTTACCATGTCGCTGAAAGTGACCATCCACATGGGCGCCCCAGCTGGGGCTTTTTTGGGTTTTTTCGCCACCAGGCACTCCTAGCCGAAATTGCTCTGACGCTGTTTGGGAGCAACAAAAGCGTGCAGGCGTTGTTCCATCAGGCGGGGGTTTTCACCCCCCAGGATGGCCTTCATGCCTTCGGTGATCAGAGTTTTAACCAGCACCTCACCTTTCGAGCGCAGCTTGAGCTTGGCCGAAATGGGCAAGGCAATGATGTTAGCAATCAGCGCACCGTAAAAAGTGGTAATCAAGGCCACCGCCATGGCCGGGCCGATCGTTGAAGGGTCATTCATGGTTTGCAGCATCTGAACCAGTCCGATGAGGGTACCAATCATGCCCATGGCCGGCGCATAGCCGCCAATGGAAGCAAAAATTTCGGCACCCTTATCGTGACGTTCCATAATATATTCAATTTCCATGTCGAGCATTTCTTTGAGGGCATCGGGTTCCTGGCCATCGACGGCCATTTGCAGACCCTTAAGAAAGAAATCATCGTCAACGTCGTTCATCACCGATTGCAGACTGAGAATCCCCTCTTTGCGCGCCTTGCCCGCATAGGTTATCAGCTTGCTGATGGTGTCTTCGGGGTTGAGTTCCTTGACAAAGAAGGCTTTGCGTGTAACCGCGAAGGCCCCCATGATTTCCTTGAAGGGGTAGGCCACCAAAATAACGCCGAAGGTGCCACCGATAACAATCAGAGCCGAAGGCAGATCCAAAAAAATCAACAGCGAGCTGCCCTGCATAATTGCGCCGATCAGCAGGCCGAAGGCACCGATCAGACCCAGTAGTGTGGCTAAATCCATGGATCATTCCCCGTGAGGTTGAGTCAGTAAGTCGATGGCCGACTTGCTGCGGGTTGGTTGTCCCGCTGTTGAATGGCAAAGATTGTGCCATGTGCATTGAATAGATATTCAGCTAAATTTTATACGTTTTTTCAACAAGTTAAACAGACTCCTTTGGTTTTTCAGTTTCTTGTCAAAAAAAATGTCGCCCCTTTTCCGGGGCGACATTCAACTTTGTCATGATTTTGACTTAGAACCTTAACGCTTCAGGTTGATGACCTCGGCGAGCATTTCGTCGGTGGTGGTAATGGTTTTCGAGTTGGCCGAAAAACCCCGCTGGGTGGTGATCATTTTGACAAATTCCTGGGCCAGATCAACGTTGGATTGTTCGAGGGCGTTGGTGAAAATATTCCCAACCCCCGAACCGACAGTGCCGACCACCGGTACGCCCGAAGTGGTACTCACCGACCACATATTGTTACCCATCTTATTTAAAGCTGCAGGATTGGTAAACTTCGCCAGGGCCAGCCGCATTAATAGCCGCGGTTGACCATTGCTGAAGTTCCCAACCACATTGCCCTGATTATCGACACTCAGTTTGACCAGTGATCCTGTACCGTAGCCATCCTGCTCCTGGCTGGCAACGACCGAGGGGCTGGAATATTGAGTGACCTGCATGTCGATGGCAACCTGCTGGCTGGCAACGGCACCGTTCGACCAGGCGAGGGCGCCCGTGTTGGTACGCACCACCGGCGCCGGCACCACCGGGTCGCTGCTGGTGTCACCGGGGGTGGTGTAGAGCTGATAGGTTCCTCCGGCATCACTCATACTGATCAGGTTGCCGCTGGCGTCAAAGTTCAATGTGCCTGAACCGACGATTGTCAGTTTTCTTGGTGTTCCCCCAACAAGATCCTCACCATCCACTACGGCATTCCATGTCCAGGATTGATCAGACGTTTTGGTGAAATAGGTTGTCATCAGGTGGGTGCTGCCGAGGCTGTCGAACAGGCGAATCGAGGTGGCGTAGTTGGAAGTCGCCGTGGGATTCAGTGGGTCGAAGGAGACCCCGTTGATACCATTATTCATGGTAGTGATCGCGGTTAAAACATTAGTAGCAAGTCCCAGATCGGCGGTTGCCTGGGTCAGGGCTGCGGTTTGCATTGCCGCATCCCCGCCGTTTCCAGCCGTCCCAAGGGTCGTATAGTCCGGATTAGTCACCCCTCCAGCAGCAATGACGGCTGTGTCCAAGGCATTTGCAGCGGCCTCAATATCGGCAGCCACCCCACTGGTAATGGCGGTCTGCAGATCCGTGACCGCTGTACTGACTGCAGTATAAAGGGGCTCATCGATGGCGGCTTGGGCCTGGGCTGCGGCTTGCAGAGCGGGGTCGGTGGGGGCCGCCGCCAGGTCGGTGTAGGCGGCATTGGTCGCGCCCCAGGCGCCAAGAATACTGTTGTCGACAGCTGTTGCGCTGGCGCCGATATCCGGTACTAATGCGTTCGAATCGGAATCAAGATTGGTATTGAGAGTCAAAGTGCTGGTCTGGCCAGCCTGGGTGAAGGACTGGGTATTGGCGTGAATTGGAACCAGATCGCCAACGGTGTTGCCTTCGGAATCCAGTTCGTAGCCCATCACGTTGTAGCCTTCGGGGTTGACAAAGTTGCCGCCACTGTCAAAGCGGAAAGCGCCGGCGCGGGTGTACTGGTTGTTGATATTGCCGGTAGTCGGATCGCTGACGATGAAAAAACCGGCGCCCTCAACGGCGAGGTCGGTATTTAGTTCGGTACTTTCGAAGGTGCCCTGGCTAAAAATATTGTCGACAATTGATAGGCCTGCACCGCGTCCAACTTGGGAAGTGCCGCCGGAACCGGCAATCTGGCTGGAAAGCAGATCACCAAAAATGGTGCGACTGGCTTTGAAGCCGACGGTGTTGGCATTGGCGATGTTGTTGCCGATAACACTCATGGCGTTACCATTGGCATTCAAACCACTGACACCACTGAACAATGAACTGGAAACTCCCATAATCTTTCTCCTTGTCGTGAAGGGATCTCGGTCGGTCGATTCCTTCGCGAACCTCCTCAGTGAGGACCGGTTCGGCTAGGCGATAACTGCACTGTCTATCTGGGTAAAAACATTGTTTTTCAGTTGGTCACGATCAACGACTGTGACCACAGTTTCATTTTTGACGCTGACCACCAGGGCGGTATCATCGAGCATCACCAGCGAATCGCGGCCACCTTTGGCATCGACGCGGGCCACGGCTTGCTCAAGACGCTGTAATTGAGTGGCGTCGAAATTGATGCCCCGCGCGGCCATCCGGCTTTGTGCATGGGCGGAAAACGTGACGGCGCTGCTTTTTTGTGCCTGCTGTAAAAATTGATCAAAAGCACCGACCGGACCACCCGCAGAACGATTTTTCGCGGGTTGCGTCGGACTGACGGGCTGAATCGGTTGCGGAAGGATGGTCAGACCGTCGTTCATAAGAAGGCCGTTGGTGTCTGTGTCGCGCTGGTTGAGTTGGCCGTGTTTTCCGTTGCGGCAAGAGCAAGCGTGGCCGGGTCTGCCATGGCCGATCCCACCCGGGAAACCTTGCTCATATCAAAAATTCCGGCAGCAGTGACCAGACGCGCTTCATCGCTATCCAGATCAACGCCCGAGACAAGAGTGCGGATGAGGGATTGGCTTTGCAGAACGTCCTCATTTTCATCCAGGGCTCTGACCACCAGTTCGTAACTTCCGGGTTCAACGGGCATGCCGTTGCTGTCGGTGCCGTCCCACTGAACAAAATATTCCCCCGGTGCGGTATCGCTGCCGGGGATGGTCACCACCGGATTGCCGGTACTGTCAAGGAGGTAAAGGTTGACGCTATCTGCCTGATTTTCGAGGCGGTAGCCCAAGGTCTGGGATCCGCCATCGGTTTCGAACCGACTGGCTTGCACGACAATCTCTTCGCCCATCAGGCCGAGAGCCGATTGGCGTTCGACCTGGCCAGCCATGGCGGCAAAGGTCTCAAGTTTGCTACTCATGTTACTCAGCTGTTCAAGTTGGCTGAACTGGGCGAGTTGGGAGGTGAATTCGGTGGCATCGGCAGGATTCAGGGGATCCTGATTTTGCAGTTGGGCAATCAGCAGCTTGAGAAAATCGTCCTTGCCCAGGGCGGTTTCTTTTGAACCCTGATTCTGGAACAGACTGCTGGTATTGGTGACATCACTGATGGTCGACATAAAGATCTCCTAAACCCTGAGACTGATTGAGCCCGCAGGCTGCTGAAGTATCTGCTGCAACGGGATATCAAGCTCTGGTGGCGGCCAGTCGGTGACCGCAGGCCGATGCCCTTGATGCCCCTGTTGTTGCGGTTGCTGCCACTGAGACGCCTGGTCGCGTGCCTGGCTGTGTCCGCCCTGAACATCGACGCGGAAACTGTCGATCTTTAATCCCTGCATTTGCAGGGCGTCGCGCAGTTGGGGGAGATGACGGTCAAGAACCTCCTGCACCTGCTGAGTCTGGGCATGTAACTGGGCGCGCAGCTTGTCGCCTTCCATGGTCAATTCAATGCGCAAGGTTCCAAGCTCGGCCGGATTCAGACGCAGCAACATGCGGCTGGTTTCACCATTGTTCCCGGCGGCCAGGTGCCTGACCACCTGATCAACCAATTGAGTCTCAGGCAGCTGTTGCCCGGTTGGCAGCTGCATTATTTTAACGGCAGCCACATCATTTAACCCGGCAGCCTGGATTGCGCGTGGCCCATTGACGACCATGTGCATGGCAGCTTCGGCGCGCTCTTGCTGCGGCGCGGCAAACGCTATCTCGCTAATTTCTAGCTGACCGGCCGCGGTCGATTCTTCAGAACTTCCCGCTGATGGCACGGCAAATGATGGTTCTGTCCCTTTTTGCTCAGATTGTGGATGAGCAGAGGCCGCTGCAA
>JAACTI010000037.1 GCA_009993495.1 Deltaproteobacteria bacterium
AAAAGAGGGCTAATGATCCAAGATCGCCCGGCTGTGGAAAGCTCCAGCCGTCGCGATAGACAAAATAAGGAATCCCTTTATTTTCAATGACCTTGCGTATTTCCGGTGGCCATGCGTAAGGATCGAGGGCACTCCAGAATTCCTTAACCTCAAACTGCTCCAGCAGATACGCCAAGCCCTTGCTGTGATCGGGGTGATTATGACTCAGAATCACCGCATCGATAACCCTGACACCCAACCACCCAAGCGCTGGAGCAAGCAGGCGTTCACCAACATCAAAACTATCGCCGCGCAACCCGCCACCATCGATGATTATGGTCTTTCCGGCGCTGCGTAACAACATCGCCTCCCCCTGACCAACACTGAAAAGCAAAAGCTCGGTCGAAGCCCCAGGCACGACAGACAAGCAAAGGAACAGGCCGGCGCCTAACAGCAGAAATGCACCAGTTTGCACTTGCCGGCACAAGAGTAACGCCAGACAGAGGCAAAGAACGCCGAGCATTTGTACTGGGCTGGGATACCAGGGGTGTGCGGCCAAACCTGGCTGGCCGACAAACCATAGGCACCAGGCAAGGATCTGCTGCAAAAGCTGACTGCAAAGTGTCAGTAGCCAGACGCTGAAATCTGGCAACAAAAGCCCAAGAGACAGGGCGACGAAACCAAGGGGCAACACAACGAAGCTGACCAGCGGCACGGCAAACAAGTTATTCAGCAACCCGGCCGGGGTTATTTGGTGAAAAAAGAATAAAACCACCGGCAAGGTCGCACAAAAAGCGGCCAGACAGACGGTGAGCAAGGAAAGCGGGTAGCTGAAAACTTTGGGCAAATGTCGGGCGAAAAATTTTAACGGGCGCTGCCACAACAAAATCCCCAGCACACCACTGAATGAAAGAATGAGCGATGGTTGCCACAAGGACAAAGGATCACAGAGTACAAACAGAAAGAGCAGGGAAATAACCAGCAAACCTGCCGGTGTCCGTCGCCGCAGGGCGAAGAGAATGCCAGCAATCAACACAACCCAGAAGGCGCGCTGAGTCGCCAAGGCATTGCCGGTGAGTAAGAGATAAAAATAGAGCAGAGGCACAATCAGCAGGGGCACAACACGCTGAGGGGGTTGCCAAGTCAAGAGCCGGGCCGAGCGTCGATAAATGAAATCAAAAATTTTGAAGAAAAAAACACCGAGCAACCCCAGATGTAAACCAGAAATTGCAAACAGGTGAGCGACACCCGTGCTGGCCAACGGTTGGCGCAAACTGTCGGGCAGAGCTGATTTTTCACCGAGCAGTAAGGTTTTTAAAAGAGCGGCCTGTTCGGCAGTTGCCACCCGCTCTATAAGATTGCGCCAGCGTTGATGCAGCTGGTTCAGCGGAGCAAAGGGAGGCTGAGGGGCGAGGCTGAAAATGGCCAGACCGCGGGAATCTGCCACATAAGCAGTGTACCAGATGCGCTGCCAGGCCAGGTGTCGCTCCATGTCGAATTCTCCCGGTACGCCAAAGTTCCGCACCGGACGAATGCGGCTGTTGAAAATAATCCGTGCACCGAGGGGTGGCATAATTTCGGTCTGCGCAATGTTCAATCGCAGGCGACCGCCCGCCACCGAAAGCTCAGGATAATCACAGAGCCGAATCAGCTCAAGATCAAGGCGCAGAGACTGATTAAATTGGGGATAAAGTTGTTCAACCCGGCCTTCAATGCAAACGGCAGCACCCTGTTCCAAAGTTGCCAACCCTGCCACTTGCCTTTCGGGCTGGAGCAAGAGCGGATAGCGTAGCAGTGCAGAAACCACCAGCAGTAAGAGCAGGGCACTCTGTCCGAACAAGGACGCGGGGCGGAACAGAACACTTATCGCCAGCAACAAGGCCACCGCACAACCAGGCCAGAAAGGTAGGGTAAAATACTGGGCCAGCAGCAACCCGGCGATAAGTGCGATCAGGTGCTTTCCCGCGAGATACACGCCGCCCCCCATTGCGGTATCAGGGGAGTGCTTTAAGGCGATAAAGCAGAGCCGACAGATTATTCAGATCCGTTACCGCGGGCGGATTTTGCGGCGACAAGCCGACCAGGGCTAAATGATCGGCGGCAGTGTTTTTCCGTGGGCGCAATTCGAGCCAGTCGAAAGCCGTCCCTGGAGGCAGGCTGAGATTAATTATCGCTTCACCCTCAGGTAGAAAAAACGTCCCTAAGATAAGATCGGTAAATACGGGAGATAACGCCTTTGATGTGGAAAATTTGTCGACAATTCCTGCCATCATTGTGCCTTTTCCGGCGCCCCGAACCAGAATGTCAACCGCCCCTCCAGGAGAATTCGCCAGATAAACATCCATACGAACCTCCGTAGGGCCAACCTGGAGATAGCGTCCCTGACTGGCAACCCCCTTGCTATTACCGGAAAAAATACGGGTTCCCGCTGGGGGTAAAAGGTTCTCGGCCTCCAGGCGTTGGTTATTCCCCCCTGGGGGCAGCAACCGTTGAAGCTTCAAGGCCTGCACCAGGGTTAAAGCAGCATCTTCTGCCGTTAATTCCGCATCAAACCGCCAACCACCCGCAGGTGCAACTGCTGCCAGAGGCGCAGCCTCCAGTTCAAAATAGTCGATGCTGCCATTCGGGCGCAGGCGGAGCAGGGCTTCCTGCTCACCGGCCTGCAATTCCACATAACCGACGTCGACAGTGGTGAATTGTTCACCGCCGCTGACGCGAAAATCACGGCTGCCAAAAATGAGATGATGCTCGGGTTTGCGTACCCTGGCTCTGAGTTTATAACGACCGGCGTGGGGTAAATGAAATTTAAGCCGCGCCTGGGTGTACTCCCGTGTGCCATTCAACCAGCCGCTGCCACTAAAATCACCAAAGGTCGGAAAAGACATCACCGCAACCCGGTCACCGCGCTGGAAGCTATCTTCCGCCTCGATGCGATATGTCCTTTTGCCGTTTAATAAACGAAGATAATCATCATCGGTTGGCTTTGGTGGCAATCCGTAAGACCAGCCCAAGCTGTCAATTAACTGCAATGCCCAGGCACGGTGCGTAATCTGCGCCTGAGCCAGAACCGGCAAAAACAGCACGACCAGCAACATTATGAGTCGTTTCACGCGCAGACTCCGCTAAAAACTTAGCTGTCCAGGGTTTTTATCAAACCTTCAACCTTGGCGACATCGGCTTTGCTGCCGATAAAAACCGGTTCGCAATGGTCAATACCTTCGAGCTCGATATCCAGAATAGGTTGGTGTCCATTGGATGCGGCACCACCGGCCTGTTCAACCAAAAATGCCATAGGATTCAATTCGTACAGCATACGCAGCTTGCCCCGCGGCATATTTCGCAGATGCGGGTAGAGGAAGACCCCCTGCCCCTTGATGAGAATTTGATTAATATCCGGCACAAAGCCGCCGCTGTAACGCAGTTTGCTCCCGCGCTCTTCCAGGTGGCTGACAAAGGCTTCAACTGCGGGACTATATTGATTGCGAATTCCGCCAGGGGCATAAATATTGGCCTTTTCCGCCATCTGAATATTTTCCTGCACCAGGGTGTATTCCATCAAGGCATTCATGGCAAATTCGTGGGTACCGTGACCGGTTGAATAAACGAGCGTACACCGCGGCCCGTACAAAATATACAAAGCGGCCACCATTTCGCGGCCGGGCTTGAAGACATCATTGCCTTTGTAAATACCAACAATCGTACCGACCGCCAGATTAACATCAACCAGAGATGAGCCATCAAGGGGATCGAAGGCCACCGAAAATTTGCCATCGGGGTCAACCACCTGGATTTCTTCCCTTTCTTCCGAGGCAATAGCAGCAATCACGCCGGTATGCAACATGCGCTTGCGGATAATCCGGTCGGCCAGCACATCGAGTTTCAACTGGCTTTCACCATAAAGATTTGAGGTCCCGGCAACGCCAAGTTCACCGGTGCGGATCGAATGAATAATATAACGGCTGGCTGTTGCCAGTTCACAAATTACGCGGGTCAAATCGCGATCTTCATCACGCTCACGCAGGTGAAGACGTAAATCAACCTGAAAGGGAGTTTTTCCGGGTTCTATCGGCAAGGCGGCCTCCTCTGGGAATGCTAAAGGTTAAAAAGCTGATATGGCTCGATAATTTCGTACATTGGGTTCAAAGTCTAAACGAAGGTCGGGCAACGAGCAAGAAGATATCCATGGCTCATCCCGTTTTGCGCGAAATTTGTCTCAATACATGTGTGTTTGCATCCCTATTGACTCAAGTCTTTATGAACGTCCTCGGTATGCGGGAAGTCACACCAGAGCTGGGTTGCCCCACAGACGGCCAGGGGGATGCAGAAAAACTGCATCAGAGGAATGGCCAGCAGACAAAAGGTGGCACAGCCGAACCCCGCCATAAGTAGAGGCCGACTAAAAATATAGCGCCCCTGCTGGCGGAACCCAACCTGTTTGCGCGTCAACACGAAACCCAGATAAGCCGCCACCAGAAAAAACAGGGTAAAGATTGGCGCCAGCACGGCATACATCAGCGGACCAATCCCCGGAACAATATTGAGCAGCAGCAACACCAGCATGCCCGCAACAAAAACCAGCTGTTTCTTTAATTCAATCAGCATGGCGCGCCCCGAC
>JAACTI010000038.1 GCA_009993495.1 Deltaproteobacteria bacterium
AATCCAGCGGGGACGGCAGGAACTGGCCGACCGCATCGAGCAGGGGTTGAATGCCCTTGTTGCGCAGGGCCGAACCGAGCATAACGGGGAAAATTTTGCCTGCCAGGGTTCCGGCGCGCAGGGCCTTTAACAGCAGTTGCGGGTCAATGGGCTGACCGCCCAGGTAATCACTCATCAACTGTTCATCAAAATCAGCGGCGGCTTCAATCAGCGCTTCACGCTGCGGCATCAATTCCGCTCGTTGCCGGGCCTCAAGGGGGCGCCTTTCGACACTCAGTCCGCGGTCATTTTCATTGAACACGAATTGTTGCTGATTCAGGAGATCGATCAGGCCATGAAACTGGTCTTCTTCACCGAGGGGCAGTTGCAGCAGCACCGGGGTCGCGCCCAGAATGGTGCGCATTTCGTCGAGAACTTTGGTGTAGTTGGCGCCGACGCGATCCATTTTATTGATCAGGCAGATGCGCGGGATCTGGTAACGATTGGCCTGCCGCCACACCGATTCACTTTGGGGCTGGACTCCTTCGACGGCGCTGAAAATGGTGATGGCACCGTCGAGGACGCGCAGCGAGCGTTCGACTTCGATCGTAAAATCGATATGGCCGGGGGTGTCGATGAGATTGATGAGCAGATCATGCCAGTGACAACGGGTGGCGCTGGCGGTGATAGTGATGCCACGCTGCTGCTCCTGTTCCATCCAGTCCATGGTGGTGGCACCGTCGTGAACTTCGCCCATTTTATGAATTTCGCCACAGTAGAAAAGTATGCGTTCGGAGACCGTGGTTTTGCCCGCATCGATGTGGGAAATGATGCCGATATTGCGTACCCTGCTCAGGGTCGAATCTCCCATGGTCTCCGCCTTTTCTAGCTTGCCCTCAGGTGTAACAGGGTGCTCTGGTCGAGATCGTGGCGCGAGAAGTATTCGCGTTCAATTTCTTCGATGGTGAAGCGATCAAGGCCACTGTTGAGGAGAAAATCGTCGCGCAGCTTCCGGTCTTTGTCCTGAATAATCTGGGGCAGCAGGTTGTGAAGGTAAACGGCCTCTTTTTTGATGTGCATGACGACATCATCGAAGAGGGTTGCCGGAATGCGGCGCGTGAGAATTTGTTTGTCATTGAGATCGCGGCTGATTTCGTTGAGCAGATCTTCCTGTTCTTTGCGGGTGTAGTAGCGCGAATAGGAAGTGCTGATTTTTTGTTTGGCCTGATTCAGCAACAACAGGTAAAGGTGCTCCTCGTCATTCAGCTGCGCCAGATCCGCCAGCAGTTCGCCGACGCTGAACTGATCGTGGGCAATTTTTTCCAGGCTGCGACGCAACAGCTTGATTTTGCGGCGTCCAAAACGACCAAGATAGCTGTCGCCTTCGATGGCGTCAAAAAACAGGCTGTCGAAGAGCCCGGTCTGGAGATTTTCGAAGGCTTCGCGGCTGCCGAGCAGACTGCGTACCACCTCTTCGCTTAATTGGTAGCCGTCCATAAACGCCAGCTGATTGATGTGCTGGGAACTGCTGTCGAACCGGTCAAAAAAGGTGACAATGTAGGAAAAATGTTCCAACAGGGATAAATCGGCACCATCGCGAATTTTTTCATCGCAGAGCTTACCGGTCTCAAGGAGCAGGTGTTCAAAGGTGTGATCGCGATTTTTCGTGGCTTGCTGCTTGGCAACCAGCAGGGAGACCATGTCGCGTTGATCGATGCTCGATTCGAAGTGTTCTCCGTGCAGCATCAGCCCTTGTAAAATTTGCCGGGTGTCGGCGATGTAACTTGCTTCCTGCGGGGTTTCCATTTCATCGGTTTTCAACAGTTCGTCGAGGGCAATAAAGAGTGCGGCCGGGATGTTCTGGCGCACTGACAGGGTTTTCAGGCGCGTCAGCCGGGCGTTGGCGGCTTCGTTGATTTGCCCTTGCTGGTGGCAACTGATCAACACTTTCTTGTATTCATCGACGATGCGGTAATTGTCGCGATGACCATACATGATATCAATCTGAATGCGTTCGCGCTGGTAACGATCAATTTTCAAACTCTTTGCCAGGGCGTCGAGTTCGTTGTTGTTTTGCAGGTCAAGGTTGCGGTTGGCAAAATAGCGCTCGCGGAAAAGCTGTTGGTAGACGCGATGTTTTTTGTGGATGAGACGAATCAGGTAAAGGGACGTGTTGGCCGGGCAGTTGTGTAGCAGTTCCGTGGCCATTTGGGCGTCGTCCATTGCGTTTAAGTGCTGCACGCGTTTAATCCCTTTGCCCAGAATCTGCAAAATGATGCGTTGTTGCTCCTTGAGCTCATGAGTGTTGATTCCCTGAAGGAAAAAGAAGGTGTTGTAAACGGCATGCCCTTCAAGAAAAATGCGCTCATAGGTCTGGTGACCTTCGGTTTTATCGCTGAAGGTCAGTTGGTTTTCGTCATTGTAGCTGGTGCCGTAAAGAATCAGGCGGTTGTGGATTTCCTGTTTTGCCAGATCGGCCAGGGGTTGTTCGACTCCGAACATATATGCGCAGAAAGATCCGCCATTGCCGCTGTGGGTGATGCCCTCATCCGTCAGGGTAAATTCATTGCCGGGGGCGAAAAAACGCAAAGTTTCGCCATTTTGCTGATAAAACTGCGCGCGCAGCGTCTGTCCACCGGCGGCGGTGGCAAAATATTCGATGCTGTCGTCAATCTGGCCGTGGAGGCGCAATTCGGTGTTGATCATGGGGAACTCCAGGCGTCGGATGGGTACCGACGGATTTTAAAAGCAGATCTGCTGGCCGTCAAATGCCAGTTTAATCCCGACCGGCAGTTGCTGTTCGTGACGCAAATGGTCAATGTTGTGGCTTAAATGGGTCAGCCAGGTTCTGCTTGCGCCACTGCGCCGGGCGGCGTCAATTGCCTGCGCAATATTGAAATGCGTGCGATGTTCGGCAAAGCGCAGCCCATCGAGAACCAGATATTCGATACCTTTGAGCAACGCCCAGGAGGAATCGGGGATGGCGTTACAGTCGGTCAGGTAAGCCAGGGATCCGATGCGATAGCCGAAAACTTCCATCTTGCCGTGCAAAAGGGGTACCGGAATCATTTGCTGGCCGGCAATTTCAAACGCCGCCCGCACCGGACGGGTTTCGAGTTTGGGAATATACCCCGGTTCGCTGGCGGGATCAAAGATATACGCAAAATTTGTCCGAATTTGCTGAAGGGTGGCGGCCGAGCCGTAGAGTGGAATGGCGGGCGAATCATGTTGGCTGAAAACGCGCAGATCATCGATGCCGTGCAGGTGGTCGGCATGGGGGTGGGTATAGAGAACCGCGTCGATGTGGCCGATTTTTTCGCGCAGCAGTTGCTGGCGCAAATCGGTCGAACTGTCGATCAGAATATGCTGCCCCGCGTAACTGAGCAGGGCACTGCAGCGGGTGCGGTGATTTTTCGACGCGTCAGATTGGCAGACGGCACAGTCGCAGCCCAGTACGGGAACGCCGGTGCTGGTGCCGGAGCCCAGAATTGTCAGCAGGCGCCGGCCCGCCAGGGAAGGCTGTGGTGCGCGCATCATGCTCAGTTTTCATCCGCCAGGCGCGGCAAGATGTGCTGAGTGTAAAGCTTTTCCATCATGTTGCGTCCCTGGCTCAGGCTGGCCAGCTCGGCATAGATCAGCAGGGGATCGACCAGGTTAACGCCTTCGGCTTGGCTGCGGTGCCATAAATTGCGGGTTCCAAAGGGTTTGAGCAGGGTGATGTTCCCTTCGGGGTCGGGAGTAAGATGCAGTTGCAGCATCAATTTAAGTTGCAGGGCCGGGGGCAGATAAAGGCACGCTGCCTGGGCGACTTCGCCCTTGTCGCACAGCAGGCGGGCACCAAGCTCACCGCCCAGAATAATCTGAGACGCTTCATTGCTGCGCTGAATCAACTCGGGCAATTGCGCCAGCTCAAAGGCATCACTCAAAGAGCACTGTTGCAGCAAAATGCGCGGTCGCAGGGTTTCCAGATATCCCAGTTGCCAGCGTTGCAGCAACTCTTCGGCCTCGACCAGTTCGCGACCGTTCGTAGTTTTTATCAGGTTGCCGCGATTTTCCAGTTCGCCCAGTAATGTGCCGATTGCACCCAAGGCAATGCCGGCATCATCGGCCAGAACCCGGTAACTGGCATTGACCGCATGGCGATTGCGCAGAAACAGATAAATCAGTTTTAAGCCGGCGGGTCGGAAGAGGCGGTCAAGCCCTGTGCCCTGGGGCGGATGCTTCTGCCCGGAAATTTCTACATAAAGGGGCGAATTCCTTAATAACAGGTTACCCGCACAATCGGCAAATTCGAAGCCCTTCTCCTTGAATTTCGCCGCCAGATTCGGGCTGACATAATGGGTCAGCAAGAGTGGCGCACAGTTGGCGGGTGCCGGGGTGGTTTTTAACTGGTGCATAACCAGCTCGGCGACCGCCGGCGTCAGCTGGGGAAGAACTTTCAGATAGTAGTATTTCTCCCCCCATTCGCCTTTTATCTTGATCGCGCCGGCAAAGGGGCCACCGAGTTTTTTGAGGGTGAAATCGACCTGAAACCCTGGAAGATTGCGAATTGACTGCAGGCAATTCTGGATGATGCCTTCATCGCGTTGCGTCACTTTGCTGCTCATTGTTGCTTTTCCTGCGGCTGGGGTTGATAAAATTTTTTGCTGGGATCGCGCTCGTACCCTATAACCCATAATCTTTCACCTCTTGCTGGTTATTTTCCGCGTCAGCTGCGTTGTGATAATCACTGTTTAGCTCTGGCTAGGCAATGATCATCATGCCTTGCTGACACGAAAAATCCCGGCGCAATCTTACAAAATCCTATGGGTTACAGGGTACTAGAGGTAATCTTCGATGGCGATGCCCTTGAGTTGCGGATCGACTTCACTGGCAACCTGTTCCAGGTTGCTCAGGTGAAGCTCAGGGGGGGGATGAATTTTGAACCCCTCGGCATCAAAGAGCTGTTTCAGTTTCAGTGAACCCTCACCTCGGTGGTTCTGGTCAATCACCAACCCGATGCTGCTGTCTTTCAGGCGCACTAGGCTCCCCACCGGGTAGGGGCCAAGAAAAGCAATGAAGTTAGCGACGTAATCGGGGTGCAGGTGATTCCCCGCCATACCTTTGAGCTTGTCCAGGGCTTTTTTCGGGGTATGCGGGCGCTGATAGCAACGCACTGTCGTCATAGCATCGAAGGTGTCGGCCACGGCGACAATGTCAACCAGGGGAGACAGCTTATGCCCACGGCTATTAGTCGGATAGCCGGTGCGATCATAGCGCAGATGGTGGTGTCGAATAATATTCAAAACTTCCGGCGAAATTTCATGCATGTGTGACAGAATTTCAACCCCGTGCAGGGGGTGCTCCATCATTTTCAGCCATTCCGCATCGCTGAGTTGCCCCGGTTTGGTGATAATGGCACGATCGATCGCCATTTTGCCCAGATCGTGGAGCATGCCGCCAGTACCGAGGAGCATCAGCTGGTCTTCTGGCAGGTTGCTGGCTCGACCAATAGTCAGGGCAATGACCGAGACGTTGACCGAGTGGGTAAAGGTATAATTATCGTAATCCTTCAGCAGGGTCATAGCGAGCAGGGCATAGGGGTTACTGAAGGTCGATTTCACCATCTTCTGAACCGAGTTCAGG
>JAACTI010000039.1 GCA_009993495.1 Deltaproteobacteria bacterium
GGTTATTGATCCCTGATTAACAACCCGAGGGGGAGCTGAAGTGCCCAGGCGCTTTGCCTCCCCCCTTTGTCGTTTCCGGGTGCGGAATACGACTTTTTCAGTTAGAGGAACCTGTTTACGTCATGGAAAAACTTGCTAAAGGTTATGAGCCCGGTCAGGTTGAGGACAAGTGGTATCATCTCTGGGAAGAAAAGGGCTACTTTCACGCCGACGAGCAGAGCTCTGCACCGCCTTATTCCATTGTTATCCCGCCGCCAAATGTGACCGGCGTGCTGCACATGGGCCATGCCCTCAATAATACCTTGCAGGATATTCTGTGCCGCTGGAAGCGCATGTGCGGTTACGAAGTTTTGTGGATGCCGGGCACCGATCACGCCGGGATTGCGACCCAGAATGTGGTGGAAAAACAGCTGGCTGCCGCAGGCTGTGATCGTCATGAATTGGGGCGCGAAAAGTTTGTCGAGCGTGTCTGGCAGTGGCGCGAGGAATCGGGCGGCCAGATCATCAATCAGCTCAAAAGTCTGGGAGCTTCGTGCGACTGGCAACGCGAGCGCTTCACCATGGACGAAGGCTTATCGAAAGCGGTGCGTGAAGTTTTTGTGCGCCTGTATGACGATGGCTTGATTTATCGGGATAATCGCCTGATCAACTGGTGTCCACGCTGTCACACCGCTCTCTCCGACCTTGAGGTTGAACACGAGGATCACAAAGGCCATCTCTGGCATTTGCGTTATCCGGTTGCGGGCACCGATCAGGTGCTGGTGGTTGCGACCACCCGCCCGGAAACCATGTTGGGTGACACGGCAGTCGCGGTGCATCCTGAAGATGAGCGCTACGCCGCATTGATCGGTAAAATGGTCGATTTGCCTCTGTGCGGGCGTCAGATTCCGGTGATTGCCGATGACTATGTTGACCGTGAATTTGGTTCAGGGGCGGTTAAAATCACCCCGGCTCACGATTTCAATGACTTCGAAATTGGCAAGCGTCACAATCTTGAAAAAATCAACGTACTCGATGAATCGGGCTGCATTAACGAGAATGGTGGGCTCTATCAGGGGTTGGAGCGCAATGCGGCCCGGCGCAAGATTGTCGAAGATCTCGACGAACTTGGTCTGCTCGCCCAGGTCGAAGAGTACACCAATGCCGTCGGTGAATGTTATCGCTGTAAAACCATTATCGAACCTTTTATGAGCTTGCAGTGGTATGTGGCCGTCGGGCCCCTGGCCGAACAGGCTATCAAGGCGGTTGAAACCGGTCAGACAAAAATTCTGCCCGCGCAATGGGAAAAAACCTATTTTGAGTGGATGAACAATATTCAGGATTGGTGCGTCAGTCGGCAGATCTGGTGGGGGCACCGCATTCCCGCCTGGTTCTGTGACGATTGTGATAAAATTACCGTCAGTCGCGAAGATGCCACCTGTTGCGCGCATTGTGGTTCCACCGCATTGCGTCAGGAAACCGATGTTCTTGATACCTGGTTTTCTTCAGCCCTCTGGCCTTTTTCAACTATGGGCTGGCCCGACAAGTCGGTGGCCCTCGCAAAGTTTTATCCGACATCTTGCCTGGTGACCGGCTTTGATATCCTGTTTTTCTGGGTGGCGCGCATGATGATGATGGGCCTGAAATTCATGGATCAGGTTCCTTTCCGCGAGGTTTACATTCACGCCCTGGTGCGGGATGCTCAGGGCCAGAAGATGAGCAAGAGCAAGGGCAACGTCATTGATCCTTTGACGATTGTCGATCACTATGGTGCTGATGCGTTCCGCTTTACTCTGGCCGCCTTTGCCGCCATGGGTCGCGACATCAAGCTGTCCACGGAACGCATTGGGGGGTATCGTAATTTTATCAATAAGCTCTGGAATGCCAGCCGTTTTGCCTTGATGAACCTGGAAGATTTTGATCCGGCCGCGCAGAAGATCACTGACTTTGCATTGAGCCCGGCCGATCAATGGATTCTGGCGCAATTTGATCAGGTGGCCAGCGAAGCGAGCACGTATTTGACAGATTACCGCTTCAACGATGTGGCTGGCAGCCTCTATGCTTTTACCTGGCATTCCTTCTGCGACTGGTATATCGAGCTCGCCAAAGAGCCCCTCTACGGGGAGGATCCGCAGGCCCGGTTGCGCACTCAGGTGGTACTTTATAGGGTTCTTGAAGGGTTGCTGCGCCTTTTGCACCCATTGATTCCCTTTGTTACCGAGGAGATCTGGCAGGTCTTGCCGGGGGTGCGTCCGGTCGCAACCATTATGCGCGCCAGTTATCCGGCCAAGAGTGGGGTTGAGCTTGATACCGAAGCCGTGGCCAAAATGGAAAGTATCATGGAGGTGGTGCGGGCGATTCGAAATATCCGCGGAGAGCTGGATGTCGCACCGGGCCGTAAAATTGCCGTCTATCTGGATTGCCGTGCAGCGCAGACGGTCCAAACTCTGACTGCCGGTGAAGGTTATATCAAGGCTTTAGCGCGGGTCGAGGAACTGCTGATCGGTGTTGCCATTGAGCGCCCGCCGCAGTCGGCGGCGCAGCTGGCGGGCGAGGTTGAAGTGTTGGTACCCTTGGCCGGGATCATCGATCTGGCCGAAGAGGAAAATCGGTTGCAAAAAGAAATCGTCAAGTTGACCAAGGATCTGGATTTCTTTGAACGCAAACTGGCCAATGAAAAATTTGTGGCCAATGCCCCCGCTGCCGTTCTGGAAAAAGATCGCGCCAAGCTGCTGGCGTCACAGGAGAAAATGGCAGTTTTGACCCAAGCTCTGGGGCGCATACGCAGTTTTATGAACTGATTGAATACCAAGATTTTTTATTTTAGGGTTTAATTTTCCAAGGATTTTTAGTATACCGTATACGGTTTTGTAATTCAGGGTTACAGTCGCAGAAGGTTAAAAACCTATCATTTGATGAGCATTGCGCTGCGCGCCCTCTGCCGGCAATTTATTTTGCGGCCGGATCGAGGGAAAATACGCTGACATGCAGATGTCGGAAGTCTATCAAGGCTCGAATTCAGGAGGATGAAAATAAATGGGTATGAGTCGCCCGATGGTTGTGCAGCGCTCAGGTTGAGGAATGGCTTGCTTCGTTCAACCATATTTTTTTATTCACTTCTCAGAGGGAATGACTATGCATCTGACTCAAAGCACTGTGGGACGAAAAATTCTGATGGCGGTGACCGGCCTGCTGCTGGTGGGATTTATCACCGTTCACCTGCTCGGCAACCTGTCGGTTTTCGCCGGGCCCGACGGTATTAACGCCTATGCACTAAAACTGCACAGCCTTGGCGCGCTGGTTTGGGTTTTCCGCCTGATCATGCTCGCGCTTTTTGTGGTTCACATTTACTTTGGTGTTACCCTGTCGATGGAAAACCGCACGGCAACGCCGGTAAACTATTCGATCAAAAAAATGGTAAAAACCACCTTTTCGGGTGAGTCCATGCTGTACACCGGGTTGATTCTCCTTGCCTTTCTGATTTACCACCTGCTGCATTTTACGCTGCAGGTCACTAACCCGGGCATTTCAGCCCATGCCCTGCCCCTTGACGCGGCCTTGCGCCCCGACGTCTACACCATGGTGGTTCTCAGCTTCCAGAAAGTTTTCATTTCGCTGGTCTACATTGTTGGCATGATCGCCCTGCTTTTGCACCTGACTCACGGGCTTTCCAGCTTTGTTCAGACTCTTGGTTGGAATAACGGCCCCAGTCTTGAAAAAGTCGGTCTCGGCGGCAAAATTGTCGCAGTCGGCTTTTTCGTGGCTTATGTCGCCATCCCTGTTCTTATCCTTGCTCGCTTCGTGAAAGTATAGGGGGTATTACTGTGATACTCGATGGAAAATCACCCGTAGGCCCAATCGAAACCTCTTGGGATCGTCATCGCTTCGATACCAAACTGGTTAACCCTGCAAATAAGCGCAAGTTCAAAATTCTCATGGTCGGTACCGGCCTCGCCGGAGGTGCGGGCGCCGCATCCCTGGGCGAGCTGGGCTACAATGTTGAATGCTTCTGCTATCAGGATAGTGCGCGGCGCGCCCACTCTATTGCTGCCCAGGGCGGCATTAACGCGGCAAAAAACTATCCGAACGATGGCGACAGTGTGCGGCGCCTGTTCTACGATACCATGAAAGGCGGCGACTTCCGTGCGCGTGAAGCCGACGTCTGGCGGCTGTCGCAAGTATCAAACAACATCATTGACCAGTGTGTTGCGCAGGGCGTTCCTTTCGCGCGCGACTACGCCGGCTACCTCGACACCCGTTCCTTTGGTGGGGCGCAGGTTTCACGTACCTTCTACGCGCGCGGGCAAACCGGCCAGCAATTGCTGCTTGGCGCTTATTCGGCCCTGTCGCGTCAGATCAAAGCCGGTACGGTCAAGCTCCATACCCGGCGTGAAATGCTTGATTTGGTCGTGGTTGACGGGGTTGCCAAGGGCATCACCGTGCGGAACTTGATTACCGGCGAGATTGAATCCCATTGGGGTGACGCGGTTTGTCTTGCGACCGGCGGTTACATCAATGTTTTCTACCTTTCGACCAACGCCATGGGTAGCTCGGTGACCGCCAACTGGAAGGCCGCTAAAAAAGGTGCCTACTTCGCTAACCCCTGTTACACCCAGATCCACCCGACCTGTATTCCGGTCGCCGGTGAGCATCAGTCGAAGCTGACTCTGATGTCCGAGTCGCTGCGAAATGATGGTCGTATCTGGGTACCGAAAAAAGCTGGCGACAAGCGGCCGGCCAATGAGATTCCTGAAAACGAGCGCGATTACTACCTCGAAACCAAGTATCCCGCTTTCGGTAACCTGGTGCCGCGTGACGTGGCCTCGCGTAATGCCAAGCAGATGACCGACGCCAATCGCGGTGTCGGCACGACGGGGTTGGCGGTTTATCTCGACTATGCTGACGCCATTAAACGTGTTGGTGAAAATACGATCAAAGAGCGCTATGGTAATCTTTTTGATATGTACGAAAAAATCACCGATGAAAATGCCTACAAGCAGCCGATGCGGATCTACCCGGCACCGCACTATGCCATGGGTGGGCTGTGGGTTGATTACAACCTGATGAGCAATGTCCCCGGGCTGTTCGTTATGGGTGAGGCCAACTTCTCGGTTCACGGGGCCAACCGTCTCGGCGCATCGGCGCTGATGCAGGGCCTGGCCGATGGCTATTTCGTCATTCCCTACACTATTGGTGGTTATCTCACAACGGTCACCCCAGGCGAAACCAAAACGGATCATCCGGCCTTCAAAGAATCGATTGCCGGGGTCGAAGAACAGTCCAAAAAGCTCCTCGCCATCAACGGTAAGCGTACCGTCCTTGAGTTCCACCGTTCCCTCGGCAACATCATGTGGGACAACGTCGGTATGGCACGCTCCAAA
>JAACTI010000580.1 GCA_009993495.1 Deltaproteobacteria bacterium
AACTGGACGCTGGCCGCAGCCGGATTCAGGCGTCACTGACCCTGACCGGGAAGGATGTTCTGGAAATGTTCTGCCGCACCCGCAAGCTGGCCGATGAAAGTCGCGTCTGGCTGGAACAGATCGCCGGCCAAACCCTGCGCCACCAGAGCCGCGAGCTGGTCGATCCCCGCTCCCCCAAGGCGCTGGAAGCCGCCGCACCGGCTGCACCTCTCGACCTTCCACCGGAGGTCATGACGACCATTGTGCATGATTATCTGCGCAAACAGTACACCAACTGGGTTGACGAAAAGATTCCGGCGCTCGGCAACAGAACACCGCGCCAGGCCATCCGCAGCGCCAAAGGGCGCCAGGCCGTCATCGAACTACTGGAGTCGTACGAGCACCTCGAAGCACGCCGAGAGCGGGATCAGGGTGGTCAACCCTTTGATTTCGGTTTTCTGTGGAAACAGCTGGGCCTGCAACGGAATCTCTGATGTGCACGCTGAGACAGACAGGATGAACCATGGACACCGATGATTTTTCCGACGAGTCCTATGCCATCATCGTCCAGGCTGCCCGGGTGTCAGACACCCTGAAAGCGGAACTTGGCGCGATGAGCAGCCGATACAGTAATGAAGAGGACTGGCTGCACGGCGCGGTGAAACATCTGCGAGGCATTCAGGCCCATCCGCATGACTACGTGGATCTCTGGAGCCTCGATGAATTCGAAGGCGTTACTCCATCAAAGATTCGGGAACTGGCAACCCGCCTGCTCAACCAGATTCCGGAGATCCTGGCCACACCGCTTGAAAAGCGGGGTCATCGGAAATGGTGAAAGAGAGTTTCGGCGTAGACCTTAATCCGGCATGCTACAGAGGTACGGAAGTCCTCCGTACCTCTTGACACCTCCCTGGAAGACATCTATAGTTCACCCATGAGTACGGAAACAATCCGTACAAGCACAAAGGAGCACTCACATGGCGACCGCACGTCTTGACATGAAACTTGATCTGGAAGTCAAGCAAAAGGCCGAGAAGGCTTCGGCCCTGCTTGGAATGCGCAGTCTCACTGAATATGTCGTGCACCTCATGGATGAAGATGCGTCCAGAGTTATTGCACAGCATGAAAGTATCACGGTAAGCGACGATGTCTTTGATCGCTTCATGCACGCCTGCGAGAATGCGAAACAACCCAATAAAGCCCTGCGTGATGCCCTGACCTTCACCCGAAAGCAAGGCATCAAGTGAGCTGGGCAAAGGAGTT
>JAACTI010000040.1 GCA_009993495.1 Deltaproteobacteria bacterium
AGGAAGCCAGTAAGTGGACTCGATGCTTCGGCCTTGATACGCTGTGGACCGAGACCGGCAAGATAGGCCATGCGACCCGCTTCCACGCCCAGTTTGAAAGCCCGCGCCATGCGGGCGGGATCTGGCGTATCGGCGAGTGCCGTATTGACCAACACGGCATCAGCCCCCATTTCCATGGCTTCGGCGGCGTGTGAGGGCGCACCCAATCCGGCATCGACGACGACCGGAATCCCCGCCTGCTCAATAATAATTGCAATCAAATCACGCGTGCGTAAACCCCGGTTGGTGCCAATCGGCGCACCCAGGGGCATGAGGGTGACGGTGCCGGCTTCTTCAAGATGGCGCGCTAAAACTGGGTCGGCAGGCATGTAGGGCAGTACCTGAAAGCCTTCTTTAACCAGGATGATGGCCGCTTTAAGGGTTTCTACCGGATCGGGTAGCAGGTAATAGGGGTCGGGAGTGACTTCCAGCTTAACCCAGGGATCGCAACCGGCGGCGCGGGCCAGGCGCGCGAGGCGCACGGCTTCTTCGGCGTCGCGGGCCCCACTGGTATTGGGCAGCAACAGATAGCGGCTGCGATCAATATGATGCAGCAGGCTGTCTTGAGGGTTATTGATGTCGACCCGCCGCAAGGCGACGGTGACAATTTCGCAGCCCGAGGCTTCCATCGCTCCTTGCATGGCCGCATTTGACGAAAACTTACCGGTGCCAACCAGGAGCCGCGAATGAAAAAGTCGATCTGCTATCTTCAGGTGATCCATAGAATATCCTTTATGGTATTTGCTCAGCCGCCACCAACAAAATGAATGATTTCGAGTTGGTCATCAGCTTGTAGTTTGATGTTTGCGATTTCTTCGCTGGTTAAAATTTGGCGGTTCAGTTCGATGACAAGCTGGCGCGGGTTCAGGCTCAGGGTCTGAAGCAGGGCCACAATGCTGGTATTCTTCTCCGCCTGCTGTGGTTGTCCGTTGACGATAATCTTCATTCCGGTTCCTTGCCCATGAGGAGTTGTAAAACGGCATTTGCCTGGTGATGGGCGGCAATTCCAACTCTGGGTGCCATCAATCCGCATCCCGGCTGCGCCGCTGTTTGCTGGTCGCCAATTAGATAAAGATTCTTACGTATCTTGCGGGTGCGAATTTGGTTAGAACCGCCATAGCCTGCCATGCCGGAAGCCGCCACCAACGGGCAATCGGGGGCCTGTTTTAGGTGGGTTGCCGTCAACAGAGCTTTTTGGTCGGGGGCATCAAAGGCTTCGACCATGACATCAACATCGGTGAAAATTTTACCCAGATTGCCGGCGTCGATACGTCCGGCGAAAATTTCTATCTGCACCCAGGGATTAATCCGTTTCAGATTCGCTTTAAGCGCCTCAACTTTGGGCATGCCGATCTGGTCAATAAAATACTGTTGACGGTTGAGATTCGAGGGTTCCACCAGATCGAAATCGGCAAGAATCAGCTGGCCGACGCCGAGACGTGCCAGAGCAACAGCAACATTAGAGCCCAATCCACCCACCCCGGCAATGCCGACGCGGCTCTGGGATACTTTTTTATGCACGCCGGGCGTATGGCGTGCCATCATGAGCGCTTCGAGTTGTGCGCGGTCTGGCATAACCCCACGTTGAATCATGACGATCCGGTCTTGGTCTTGCACCCGCGCCTCATCACTCGCTGGAAAGCCGTTAATAATCGCCAGATCCGCTTGCGGCGCATGCTCGGCTTTCAGTTGAGCTAAGTGTGTGTCGGCGGCGACTGCAAGGGGAAGCTCATTGAGGAAAATTTGTATCATTTAACTTTTTCTCGCTTATAACAAAAAAGGCCGTAAAGGAAATATACGGCCTGCGGCTGGTTGATCAGCAACGCTGGAACAGCCGCTTCCCTACGCCGGCATGATCCGGATCAGGTGCAAGGGGTCACTCTGCAGTGCAGAGCTCTCAGTGCGGACACACCCCCAGGGCTTTTTTGATTTGTTAGCTGAAGCTAGCAGGCCTTTTGGTTCCCTGTCAACTCCAAGAAATTTGGGCATCACTTCTTGTTCTAAGAAAAAAGCCTGCCAGGGTGTTTTTTTAAGCATCAAAGGGACTCGATGAATTGTCTTTGCGCCTTTTTTGCATTAGGATGCGCCATCTCTCAGCATAGAAAAAGGAAGAAGATTCGCATGAAAGTTTCCGAACGTTATCGTCAACTCGTGACTGACGCCGACCAGTTGATTCATACTTTTGCTCAACAGCCTGATGGTATGCGGATTGATCGTGCTTTGGGTGGGCTTAAAAAAGGACACCAAGAATTGCAGGAATTTTATGAGCGCGTCGGTGAAATTCCCCAGTTTCAGCTTGAAGCAAAACTTTCGCCAATTTTATTGCGGGTTCATGCCGCCATTGATCGGGCCAGAGTCCAGTATGAGGACGCTGAGCAGGACAAGGAAGCCGAGCAAATTTGGAACCTTGAGCAGCAGATCTACCGCCTTTTAAATGATTTGTAAGAACCGATTGGCGGTGAGGTACATATTTTGCTAAGGTTCAGCACACCCGCTTGGGGCTTGCTCAGGCCGCGAATCAGATGTCGATGATGGGACAAAGATCATGCACAAAAAATTGAAAAATATTTTTTACGAAGTACGCACCCCTGAGCTTGCCTGGGACGATATTGGTGGTTTTGCCGAGGTCAAGGAAATTCTCAAGGAAATGGTGTGTCTGCCCTTGCAGAAGCCCGAGATGATTCGCCAACATCAGTTGGGTATACCGGCCGGGGTGATGATGTGGGGCCCTCTGGGGGTTGGTATCACCATGCTGGCGGAAGCCTGCGCCAAAGAAGCGGGAGCCTCTTTTGTGTACATCAGTGGGCAGGAAATGCTCGGCAAGGGGGAAGAACTGGTCGAGGCCTTCGATATGGCGATTCACGAAGCTCCGGCGGTGTTGTTTATTTCCGACTGCGAGTGGCTTGCCCCGCGTGAAGGCTGCAACTATGAGTGGGGGCCGGGAAATTTGCGCGGCATTCCCCCCACCTTTGCGAGCAGGGATCTGAATCGTTTGTTCGTTGAACAGATTGATCGTATCAACCAGATTGAAAATGTCATGCTGGTCGGTAGCTGTTACCGTATCGATACCGTTGATCAGGCAATTATCAAAGAGAAAAAGCGCTTCAATCGGAAGGTTTTTGTTCACCCGCCCCGCGTTGTTGATCGCCGTGCTATGCTCGAAATTTATCTCAACCAAATGCCCAATCTGGCCGCTGATGTTGATCGGGATCAGCTTGCCGAGCTGTCGGAAGGCTATGTTGGCTGGGATGCCGAGAGCCTGTGTAAGCGTGCGACCATCAATGCAATCAAGGAAGATAGTCCGCAGGTTCAGATGTCACATTTCCTGAAATCGTTGAAGGAAGTACGTTACTGGCTGACTCCCGATATGACTCGTATGTACCACGAAATTTACGAAAACGACTGTCCCCATCATTATGCGTTTTGATGCCTGAAACCACTTCCATAGTCATATCCCGCTTACCGGATGCGGAATTATTTCAAAAACTTGCCCGGCGTCATGGTCATTTTTGCCCCATGAGCACCCTGGGTTTACGCATTGGCTGGGCCGCTCGTCGGCTGGTGCAGGGCACTCTTCGCGATGCTGTCTATTGCATGAAAACTTGCGCCCTTGACGGCATTCAGCTGGCCCTTGATCTGAAGGATCTTCCCCTCCGTGAAAGCGCACAGCATCGGTTTATTTTGCATGACGATGGGGGCTGGCTGCAGCTTGCCTTGCGCGCTGAGGCCTTGCAACTGGCCGCTTCTTATCGCCAGCTCGCCGATCCGGTGATGCAGGACGCACTCCTTCAGCAATTGCGGACGCTCGACGAAGATCAACTTTTAAACGTCACCCGCAGCCAGACCCCGCCATGAATGCTCCCTGGTGGCAGCAGTTTTTCGATGTCGTCTGGCTCGAAATTTCCAATATGTGGTGGATTTTCCTGCTGTCGGTGGTGCTGGTCGGCGTGATTAAAGGTTACAAGCTTGATCTGAAGATTCGCGAATCCATTGTGCGTGCGGGGATGTTTGCCATTCCTGTGGCCGTGTTGATCGGCATGGTTTCGCCCCTCTGTGCCTGTGGCATTCTACCGGTTTTTATCACCCTGGCTCTGGCAGGGACGCCCCTGGCACCACTGATGGCGTTGCTGGTGGCTTCGCCAGTCATGGGGCCGGATGCCCTGTTGTTGACCTGGCGGGGTCTGGGAGCCGACTGGGCCATTTACAAGTTGGTTGGTGCTGCCGTACTGGGGCTGGGCTCGGGTTACACTGTAGCTTTTTTGGAAAAACGTGGTTGGTTGGCGGGTGATATGATTTGTCTTACGCCGGTTTATCGAGACGATGGCAGCCTGGCGCCCGCCGCTGATATCGGCGCTGCTGCCGGAATCAAGATCAAACGCATGCAGATTATTCCACGTGCCAGCCAGCTGCGTTTTATTGCGGATCGCAGCCTTGATG